>CALGOE010000171.1 GCA_937958145.1 uncultured Desulfobacca sp. | reverse complement strand
GGCACGTATTCGGCCATGCCCTTGAGGGACAGGTGTTTGGTGATCGCCGCCGTCAACGTCGTCTTGCCATGGTCTATATGCCCGATCGTGCCAATATTGACGTGGGGCTTCTTCCGCTCAAATTTCTTTTTGGCCATGTTTGTTGTCTCCTAACGAGCTAGTCCAGTCAAAACAACATCCGCAGGGGATGGTTGGCAGTGGCTCTGGCAAGCCTGAGGTGGAGCCCACGACCGGGATCGAACCGGTGAACCTCTTCCTTACCAAGGAAGTGCTCTACCTACTGAGCTACGTGGGCTCATGACGTGGAGCGGGAAACGGGACTCGAACCCGCAACCCTCAGCTTGGAAGGCTGATGCTCTAGCCAATTGAGCTATTCCCGCCTTCTGGGCCTTACTGGTGGAGAGGGGAGGATTCGAACCTCCGAAGGCTTCGCCGGCAGATTTACAGTCTGCTCCCTTTGGCCGCTCGGGAACCTCTCCAGAAACAATGATCGCCGTCTCCGGCCTGATGCCAACCTGGAGCTGGCGATGGGATTCGAACCCGCAACCTGCTGATTACAAATCAGCTGCTCTACCGTTGAGCTACGCCAGCCGATGGCCCGATGCAGCGGGCCGCAGAATCACGAATTACTAGACTTAATTATGTTAGTTAAGATTTATGGCTTTGTCAAGAATTTTTTGGGAGACTGGACCAGGCCATTTGCCGCCCTCGGCCGGAGCGTGCATCGGCCCGGGGGGCAGCCGCGCCCGGGAGATGATCAGAAGGCTGCCGGGGCCCGGGCCGCAGACCACGATAACATTTGCCAGAAAGTGCTAAAATATGGTAGTATATATTGTTAGACTATTTTAGGCCCAGTGGCCAGGAGGTTCAAGTGTTTATTCAAGCCGCGGAAGTAAAAAATCGTGTAGTCGCCTTGACCCAGAAATTCAATCAGCTTCGAGGTCGTCTTTGATCTGGAGGCCAAAACCCGCCGTTTGGCTGAGATCGAGCAATTGACCGGCAAACCCGATTTCTGGGAGGACGGCAGCCGGGCTGCCGCCATCCTGAAGGAGCGGGGGGCCATCCAGAATCTGTTGGAGATCTGGCAGCGGCAAGAGCAGCGCCTGCAGGATCTGGAGGTGCTTTTCGAGTTGGCCCAGGAGGAGAATGACGCAGCAGCCTTTAATGAGGTCCTGGCCGAGCTCCGGGGGCAGGAAAAGGAACTGCGTCGGTTGGAGTTGGAAATGCTCCTGGGGGGTGAGGATGACAATAAGAACGCCTTTGTCACCATCCATGCCGGGGCCGGCGGCACGGAAGCCCAGGATTGGGCCGAAATGCTTTTGCGCATGTATTTACGTTTCGCCGAACGTCGGGGTTTTAAGACCGAGATGTACGACCTGCTGCCGGGAGATGAGGCCGGGATCAAGAGCGCCACTTTTGCGGCCAGCGGTCCCTATGCCTATGGCTATCTCAAATCAGAAAGCGGCATTCATCGCCTCGTCCGCATTTCGCCGTATGATGCCAGCGGTCGCCGCCATACGTCCTTTGCTGCGGTCTTTGTCTATCCCGAGGCGGATGACAGTATTGAGATAGAGCTGCAGGAGAAAGATCTGCGCATTGATACCTTCCGGGCCAGTGGCGCCGGGGGGCAGCATGTGAATAAGACCAGTTCCGCGGTCCGCATTACGCATATCCCCACCGGCATTGTGGTCTCCATGCAGAACGAGCGTTCCCAGCACCGCAACCGGGATCTGGCCCTGAGGGTTTTGAAGGCCCGTCTCTACGAACTGGAGAAAAACAAACGTCAGGAAAAGACCCAGCAGATCCTGGATGCCCAGAAGGACATTGCCTGGGGCAGTCAGATCCGGTCCTATATTTTGCAACCCTATCAACTAGTCAAAGACCACCGCACCAAACAGGAAGATGGCAATGTGGAGGCCGTGTTGGACGGCGATCTGGACGCCTTCATCGAGGCCTACCTGCTCAGTACGGTGACGACCTAGCCGCCAGAGGAGCTCCCATGCAAGATGATTCCCTCGCCCGGGCTTTTCGCCTGCAGCAGATGTTGGCCGCGGCTCTGGCGGCGGCATTACTGGTTTACGCCATCATAGTTGAGGTGTTGTCCCGGCAGTCCTACACCGTGGGGGGGGTGCCGGACACCTTGTTGCACAACCTGCGCTTTGTCTTTGTTTTTTTAGCCTTTGCCGTGTATTTTGTCATGCGCTTCGGACAGCAGCGGATTCTGGTGAAGAAGCCGACGGACACGCGGCAGGCCCTGGTGGCGAAGTTAAGCCTGGCCTCCCTCATCTCTTTGGTGTTGGCGGAGCTGCCGGCGGTCCTGGGATTGGTGCTCTTTCTCATGAGCGGTAATCGTCGGGATTTTTATCCGCTCATGGTTATTTCTCTGATTCTCTTGTATGTGGCGTTTCCCCGCTTTACCATCTGGGAAGTCTGGTCCCAACCCCGTCCGGAGGGTTGGCGTCAGGAAAGTTCAACCTGAGCCCGATCGGCCTCAATCCACCGTAATGGGCTCCAGGAAGTGCGTCCGGAAATAGAGGCGGCCTCCTCCCAGAGGCACCATTTCGCCGTAGAAGCGGAGGAGATCAAGGCGTGTGGGCTGAAATTTCAGGCGTTGCTCATAGGACATGGCGGCCAGGTCGAAGTAGCCCCGCATGGCCGCGTCCTGGTAGAGGGCGAACCATTCCAGTTCCCGCCAGCGCCGGGGGTGGCGCAGTTGGTTCAGGTAATAATGCTGGGGCACGGGATCATAACTGAGAAATTCCCAGAAGTGGGCCTGGAATGAGACCAATTGCCCGGCCTGGAGTCGAGGGGAGCCCCGCCGCACCTGTTCCATCTCGATGGGCGGATAAGCTTCAGGGTTGAAGGTGGCAGGCACCGGCTTCACTTGGCCGCACGCGCTGATCAAGAGGAGGAGCAGCCACGGGAGGGCGACGCCGCGTCGAGGCATGGCAGATCCTTTCGGTGTTGGTTCTGATATGTGCAGTGGCAAAGGCTGGAGGGCCTGGGCCACAGATTTTGTCATCCCAGGTGAGCCGGAGGCTCGTTGCTGCCTGAGGTCGGGTTCTCATTCTCCCTGTTCCGGGCGGCCCTTTGGACCTGCCTCGTGCCCAGTCTCGTTTTTTTCCCTGACACTGCTGTTATACTACTGCCGACCATCTTAAATCTATAGTTTTATTCATGCCAGCAGCAAGGAGTGAGCTAACTATGGCCTTTAAGGTGATCATCAGGAGACATGAAGGTGTGCAATCCTACCTGGTCTTGGACGACAAACCCCGGGAACTCCTGCGCCACGTGGGGTTTTATGAGGAATTTTCCATCCGGACCTGGTATGGCTCCACTGCCGCGGAAGATGCCCGGGAGGAGTGGGCGGAGATGTTGGGAGAGGATCCTTATGACGGCTCCTACCTCATCGTGGATGGAGATTTCCGGGACTATGTGGCCGACGCCCCCCTGTGGGCCCATTGTCTCCCGGATAAGGGCTGATGGGCTGCCGGGGTGGGGGAGGGAGCCTCGACCCCTGGCCCCCGCCCTGGAGGCACTTGTTCAACGACCTTTAAGGGCAAAGAGCCGCTGAAAGGCCAGGATGGCTGCCCCGACATCCGGCTGGGTCACTACTGCCGAGATGGCGCAAAGGCCGTCGGCGCCGGCGGCGATGACGGCCGGGGCGTTCTCCAGGGTGATGCCGCCGATGGCAATCAAAGGCAAGGAAACAAGCCGGCGGACTTCCCGGAGCAGGGCCAACCCGGCCGGTTCGCCGGCGTCGGGTTTGGTCCGGGTGGCGAAGATGGGGGAGACCCCGAGATAATCGGCGCC
>CALGOE010000170.1 GCA_937958145.1 uncultured Desulfobacca sp. | reverse complement strand
ACTGAGATATCGCACAAAAAGGCTCAAGCCACCTCTGCCTGACAACGTCTCAGAGGTTGTTGCAACTTTATCTATAGTGTTACCCTTGTTGCTTTTTAGCAGCCATAAAAATACTGTGATAACCTCCCACCCATGGGGTTTGCTGGAGCAAGGTTTTTAATAGTTCATTGCTCAATAAAATCTATAGGTTATCATTTTTTCGGCTGGCAGTTAAGGAAAAAATCGCTCAGGTTGGGATCATTATATT
The DNA here is from genome assembly GCA_937958145.1 of uncultured Desulfobacca sp. GTDB lineage: Bacteria > Desulfobacterota > Desulfobaccia > Desulfobaccales > Desulfobaccaceae > Desulfobacca. Next base: position 6,493 of record CALGOE010000170.1, on the reverse strand, counting down.
TCAGGGACGCAACACTAAGCAAAAACGGTATCCGGCTCTTGGTTCCTCACCGTGTCCTCTTATCAGTGGCCCCCAAGATTGATTCCTCTCCCTGAGGATTGCACAAGCCCTGGCGACGCGCTCCGGGCTTTTCTAAGAGAGGCCTTCCAAGGCCTTAAGCATGCCGGCGAATTGGCGGTCACGGCTGTGTTTGATATCGATGGCCAATGCCGGGCAGGTAGCACAACAGATGCCGCAGCCCTGGCAGGCAGCCGGATCAATGGCCACCCGGGCCACGTCCGGATCGAATTGAGGCGCCCCGTAAGGGCAGACCCGCAGGCAATTGAGGCAGCGGACACAGTCCCCGGTATTGACGTAGGCCACCGCGCCGCTGACTTCCATGGTCTTCTGGGCCAGGATACCCAGGGCCCGGGCCGCGGCGCCCTGCCCCTGGGCAATGACCTCTTCCGTGAATTTGGGGCCATGGGCCAGACCGGCCAGGAAAAAGCCGCTGCTGGCAAAATCCAGGGGCCGCAGTTTGACATGGGCCTCCAAAAAGAAGCCATCCATATCCGCGGGAAGTTTATAAATGCGGGCCACTTCGGCCAAACCCGGGCTGGGCCGGAAAGCCGCCGCCAGGATCAGGTAATCGGCGGGAATAGCCACCGATTGGCGAATATTTTGATCAAAGACCGTCACCTGCAAGCGCTGGCCGGAGAGGGCCACCTCCGGCTTGCGATCCCGTTCAAAGCGGAGAAAGCGGACCCCCAAGCTGCGGGCTCGCTGATAGGCCAATTCATTAAAACCAAAGGTGCGGATATCCCGGTACAGGATGATGACCTTGGCCGTTGGATCGTGTTCTTTGAGGCGGATGGCATCATTGACCGAGTTCGTGCAACAGACACGGGAGCAGTAGGGGAATTCCGGCTCCCGGGATCCCACACACTGAATCATGACCACCGTACTGCCCTTGGGCAGGTGCTGACCGGTTGCCAGCTTCTCCTCCAGGTCCAGGTGGGTCAAAATCCTCTCTGAGCGCCCATAAAGGTATTCAGTCGGCCGATACTCCACGGCCCCGGGTGCCAGGATAGTGGCCCCATGGGCAATTTCCAGGCGTTGGCCGTCATTGGTGCGGACCCCGCTGATAAACTTGCCCAGATGCCCCCGGAAGTCCGTGACCTGAGCCCCCGTTAAAACCTGGATGCGGGGATGCTGCTGCACCTGTTGCAGAATCTCAGCCAAGTAGGCCGAGACCGCTTGGCCATCCCGATTGCAGTGGGGGCGACGGGCCAAGCCGCCCAATTCCGGTTCTTTCTCCACAATGGTGCTCTCGTAACCGGCTGCCGCCAGGGTCAGGGCTGCATGCAAACCGGCCAGACCCCCTCCTATGACCAGACCCCGGGGGACAACCTGAAACGTCGTTTCCTGGAAGGGCTCCAGATTCAAAGCCCGTCCCACGGCCATGCGGATGAGATCCTTGGCCAGAGCCGTTGCTTTCTCCGGCTCGGCCTGATGGACCCAGGAATCCTGATCCCGGATATTGGCCATCTCGAAGAGATATTTATTCAGACCCACCTGGCGGAGGTTTTCCTGGAATAAAGGCTCATGGGTACGGGGGCTGCAGGCTGCCACCACCACGCGGTTCAGGCGCTGCTCCTGGGCCACCTGCCTGATTTTTTCCAGGGAATCCGTGGCACAGGTAAAGGTAAGATGATCGGCGTAGACCACGTGGGGCAGGGTTTTGACATACTCGGTTACTGCCGGGACGTCCACCACGCCGGCGATATTGATGCCGCAGTGGCAGACAAAGACCCCGACCCGGGGGTCCTCCCCCGAGACATCCCGTTCCGGTGGGTAGGTCCTGGAGGTCAACATGGTCCCCTGGGCGTCGGCCAATAAAGCCGCGGCCGAGGCCGCCGCCGACAAGGCCTGGGCCACGGTTTCAGGAATATCCTTGGGGGCCTGATAAACGCCGCAGGTGAAAATCCCGGGCCGGGAGGTGGCCACTTCGGCATAGGGCTGACTGACCGCAAAGTTCCAGGGATTGACTTCCAGGCCGAGACGCCGGCCCATGGCTACCGCCTCGGGATGGGCGTCCAGCCCCACTGACAGCACGACCAGATCGAATTCTTCGCTCTGGATGGCGCCGTTGGCATCGACGTAAGTAATTTCCAGATTCTTGCTTTGGGGGTTTTCCGCTACCCGAGAGACCATGGAGCGGAGGTAGCGCACGCCGTTTTCCTGGGCCCGTTCATAATAGCGGTCAAACCCTTTGCCGTGGGCGCGCATGTCGATGAAGAAGATGGTCGGCGCCACCTTGGCATCGTGCTCCTTGGCAATAATGGCCTGTTTGGTGGCATACATGCAGCAGACCGAGGAACAATAATCCCGTCCCGCGGCCTTATCCCGGGAACCGACGCATTGGATCCAGGCGATCCTGGTGGGCGGGCGCCCATCCGAGGGCCGCTGCACGTGGCCCATGGTCGGACCCGTGGCCGCCAGGAGACGTTCGAATTCCAGCGCCGTGACGACATTGGCATACCGCTTATAACCATATTCAGCCTTGCGCCGGGCATCAAACGGCCGATAGCCCGGCGCCAGAATAACCGCCCCGACCTGGAGGGCCAGTTTTTTGGCCTGCTGGCCATGGTCCACGGCCCCGGGTTTACAGGCCTGGACACATTGCATACACTCGGAGCAGACGGCGCAGTTGAGACAGCGTTCGGCCTCCCGGCGGGCCTGCTCCTCGCTGTAACCTTTTCTCACTTCAGCAAAACTGGCCAGGCATTGGTCCACCGGCAGCAGCGGCATGGGTTCCCGGGCCTGTTTCTCTTCGGTCAGAGGGATATCAACCCAATTTTGCATAGCCTGGGCCGCGGTGCTCATGCCGCGGCCGGCAGTGAGGTCCTGTCCCTGCAGAAAGCGGTCGATGGACTCCGCTGCTTCCCGCCCCCCGGCTACGGCACCGATGGCAATCCAGGGGCCCACCTGGACGTCGCCGGCCGCAAAAACCCCGGGACGGGAGGTCATATAGGTAATGGGATCGGCTTCAATCGTCCCCCAGCGGGTGAGTTGAATGCCGCTGCCTTCCAGACAGTCCAGATCGGGCCGCTGGCCGACCGCCGCTACTACCATATCCCCCGCCAGGGTAAACTCCGAGCCCGGGATGGGGACAGGCCGCCGGCGACCGGAGGCGTCAGCTTCCCCCAGGGCCATCCGGAGGCACCGCAAACCGACTACGGCGCCGTTTTTGACCAAGACCTCCTGCGGTGCGGCCAGAAATTCCATTTTAAGGCCTTCCCGCTCAGCGTCCGCCACTTCCTCGGGGTTGGCCGGCATCTCCTCCCGGGAACGGCGATAGACGATCACGGCTTCCGACCCCAAGCGTCTGAGGCTCCGGGCCACGTCAAAGGCCACGTTGCCGCCGCCCACCACCAACGCCTTTTTCCCGACCCGGACGCTTTGGCCTAAAGCCAGGCGGCGCAGCAACTCAACCCCTTCCAAGACGCCCTCGGCCTCTTCTCCGGGAATACCCAAGGGGGTGCCGACGTGACAACCCAGGCCCAAAAAGACGGCTTTATAGCCTTCCTGAAAGAGTCCATCCAGGGTCAGGTCTCGGCCCAGGGCCTTGTTGGTCAGGATTTTTACCCCCCAGCGCTGGATGTAAGCAATTTCTTTTTCCAGGATATCTTTCGGCAGACGATGATCAGGAATACCCACCCGCAGCATGCCGCCCGCCACCGGCAGGGCCTCAAAGATGGTGCAGGGGTAGCCCCGCCGGGCCAAATGATAAGCACAGGACAGACCCGCCGGGCCGGAACCGATGATGGCGACCTTTTTCCTCTTTTTGGGAACTTTGGGAATGGGAAGCTTGCTCAGATCCACCTGATCCGCCGCAAACCGCTTTAGGTCACAGATGGCGATGGCCTCATCCATTTCCCGGCGTCGGCAGGCACTTTCACAGGGGTGGGGGCAGACCCGGCCGATAACCCCCGGCAGGGGCAGCTCCTCCATAATGAGCCTGACGGCTTCTTCATATTTGCCCACCTTAATCAACTGCACATAGCCCTGCACCTTCAGAGTGGCCGGACAGGTGGTGACACAGGGAGCCCGATCCAATTTTTTAATGGCGAACTGGGCGGGGATGGTTTGCGGAAAATGACGGTAAGCAGCCCGTCGCACTCCCAGACCTTCGTCAAATTCCGCCGGCATGTCCACGGGGCAGACCTTGGCACAATCGCCGCAGGCAGTGCACTTTGCCAGATCAATATAACGAGGGGCCTGATGCAGGGTAACGGTGAAATTCCCCGGTTCCCCAGCGATATCCTCCACTTCGGCCTGGGTGATAACCTCGATATCCGGGTGCATGCCCACTTCAATGAGCTTGGGAGAAATCATACAGGTGGAACAGTCGTTGGTGGGAAAAGTCTTGTCCAGCTTGGCCATGATGCCGCCGAGGGAGATATCCTTTTCCACCAGAAAGACTTTGAAGCCGGCATTGGCGGTATCAAGCGCCGCCTGCAGGCCGGCAATGCCGCCGCCCACCACCATGACTGCGCCGATGCTGCGTTTTTTCTCAGTCGACATGAGAAATCCTGTTTCTTATTGGATTACCACAAGGGGTCTTTCTGTCGCACACCTTAAAGCAGACCTCGCCGCTGCAGCAAAGGCCGCGGATCGACGAAATGTCGGCTTAGCCACGTCGTAACCTCGGGATGCCCCAAAGCCAAACCGATCAGTTCGGTAAAATACAAGACCGGCAGGTAATAGGCCGTGCCGGTTTTCCGGGAGATGCGTTCCTGGGGAAGGTCTAAGTTGGCCTGACACATCTGGCAGGACACGATGATACACTCCGCCCCCGCCGCCAGAGCCCGGTCATAGAGCTTTTGCACCAACGTATCGATAATATCCGGCCGCGAGATGGTGAAGCCGGCACCGCAGCAGTCAGTCTTGTAAGACCAAGGATAAGGGGCACCCCCCAATATTTTAACCAGCCGGTCCATATTTGTTGGATTTTCATAATCCGGCCGTTGGGTTATTTTCGGCGGGCGGGCAACCACACAGCCATAGTAGCAGACGGTGCGCAGTTCACGGAGTGGTCTGACAATCTTGGCCTGAATCTGCTCCAGCCGCGCCGGCTGGGTCAGATAATCCAGCAGATCCCAGATCTTAATGGCACCTTGATAAGACATTTCGGGTAAAGCCGCCGGCTGATGGACGAGGGTGTGCTCCGCCACTTTCAGTCGATTGAAACACAGCGCGCACGGTACCACCACGTCCTGCCTCAGGTGTTCGGCCTGGATAAGATTCCGGGCCGCCAAGGTCAGGGCCAGATGTTCATCTATGCTGTGCGCGGCCGTGGCGCCGCAGCAATTCCAATCGGGGACCTCTTCCAGGTCGATGTTGAGCAGCGTTGCCACGGCGTGGATGGATTCCTGGTAATCCCGGGCACTGTGCTCCAAGGAACAACCCGGATAATATGAGACCTTCATGCCGTCTTCCTATGCTTTGGGTTGGCGCCAGAGTTTCGCCAGGGCCTCAAGCTGCTGCACACGCCGGGGCGGCTTCAGACTCAGCCGTCCTTTCTGGAACATCCTAATGCCCAGCCGCAGGTCCTCCAGCAGCTCCCCAGTCTGCACCTTTTTGAGTCCCTGCCCGCTCTTCAGCATATATAACCCCAGTAAAAGAGGCTCGTTGAGACGTCCCCCTGCCAAGCGGATATTATCCAGAAAGGCCCGGTGGAAAGCCAAAACCTGGGGTTGTGGCACCGGTCGCCCCGTCCGGACAGCCCGCTCTTTGAGGTAATCCATGACCCCGGCAATATCGATGTCATTGGGGCAGCGGGTCGTGCAGGTCTCACAGGCCGAGCAGACCCAGATGGTGTTGCTGCCCAGCACAGCGTCTGTTTGTCCCAGACCGGCCAAGCGGATGATGGCATGGGGCAACAGGTCCATGGCAAAGGTGAGCGGACAGCCGGCCGAACACTTGGCGCATTGATAACAATCGGTCACACAGATCTGACGATCCCGGAGGATCTCGTCGCTTAAGGTAAATTGTGGCTCTAAACCACTATATTCAGTAGCTCCCATGGGCCTTACCCCAAGAATGAATCAACAGGTGAGGGGTTCCAGATTCCAGCTCTAGTTCCGTCCGTGGGGGAGACGGCAGTGACTATGCAACCCAAACACCGACGGCAGAAGACGACTCCTCTTTCCCCTGCCGCCCCCTGGCCCACGGCTTACCTGCCCGGGGTTGCATTTACACCGCCAATGGCGACCAGGATCCGCCCACTATCGCCGCCAGAGGGGAAAAGCCGGCAGACCGTGCCGCCATCGCATATGCGGCCCGAACCAGAAATTCCTACCATCCCGGCGATTATACCACACCCGCGAGGCAACTGGCAAACCACGGCAAAGGTTGCAAAGATATTCACTATTTTGACGGTATACCGGAAGCCTGCAACCTGTCAAGATGGAACGGTCGATTTGCTGGGTTGGTCAGGAGATTATGTCCA
>CALGOE010000169.1 GCA_937958145.1 uncultured Desulfobacca sp. | reverse complement strand
CACCGCGTCGTAATCCAGGGTCACGCTGAGCACCGCACCCTTGCCCTCAATCCGGGGATTGCCATTGACAATCAGCAGGTGTTGTTCCCGCCCCCGGGTTAACAGCGCCGGGGCATACGTCTGGGAAAATTGGTCCGGAGGCAGGTAAAAGATCTCCACGCCCTGGTGCCGCAGGTGCGCCACGGCCTCCTGAGCTGCAGAGGCGGTCGCGGCCGGCTGGACCGTCAAGGTCAGGCCGGCCTCGGCCGCCAGCCCCGTGAGTTGCCGCTGCAGCTCCACCGAAGCGCCTTCCCAGGGATTATAGATCAGCCCCCAATGGCGCCGCTGGGGAAATAAGCGTTTGGTGTGGAGGAAAGCCTCGCCGAGGGGGGGCGGGCTGGCCAAGCCGGTGATATTTTCCTGATGGATCTCGGGCCGGGATGGATCATAGGCGGCCCCGGTCTGAAAGGGATCAGCCACCATGGCAAAGATTATGGGGGTTCGTTTGATCCGGGGGGCAGCCGCCATCAGGGCCTGGGTGCCCAGGACCACCAGGACCTGCAGACGCTCCTGGGCCAACTGACGGCTGAGCTGCACTGCCCGCTCTGGCTCACCTGCCGCCGCAACGATTGGCACCGACTGCTGCAAAACCCGCTCCAGCCCTTGTCTGACGGCCTGGGTCGGGGGGGTGAGAGACCAACAAAAGACCTGGATTGGCGCCGCCGCCCCAGAGGTGGGGCCAAGCAGAAGCACGGCCGCCATAAGCGTCAAAGCGACCGTTCGTCGGCTTCTCGGCCAAAAGTTCAGGAAGGCCTTTTTCATGGTTTGGCTTCTGAATGGATCAATCTGCCCAAGCGTTCCCAGCGCGGCAAAAATCTCTTGGAGTCCCAGGAAAAATAGATGATCCAGGCCTTGCCCCGGACATTGTCCAGGGGTACCGGTCCCCAGAAGCGGCTGTCATAGCTGTGGTCCCGGTTGTCGCCCATAACAAAGACGTGGCCCGGCGGCACGGTGTAGGGCCCGAAGTTGTCACGATAGCGGCCGGAGGCGCCGTTGGCCGAGATCCAGGCGTCGTTCTGGTCAATAACATGGTAATCCTGGAAAATAGCCTCGGGAATGTTCAACGGTTGGTCGTTCACGTACAGTTTCTTGTCAACGATCCTGACCGTGTCGCCGGCCACCGCCACCACCCGTTTGATAAAGTCTTTGGAAGGGTCCGGGGGAAAGATAAAAACAACAATATCGCCTCGCTGCGGTTGGTCCCAAGGAATGAGCACCCTATTTGTCAAAGGATTGCGGATGCCGTAAACGAACTTATTGACCAAAAGATAATCGCCGATCTGCAGCGTCTCCAGCATGGAGCCGGAAGGGATGGAGAAGGCCTGGACCACGAAGGCCCGGATGAAAAGGGCCAGAAAAAGGGCGATGACAATCGCCTCTAAGTATTCCCGCCACAGGGGTTTTTTCCGCTGTTGTTGTCGGTCGCCTGCCGAGGTATCGTCGTTGGCCATTCCTACTCCCGCATCCCAAACACCGCCAGGAAGGCCTCCTGGGGGATTTGAATTTTGCCGATCTGTTTCAGCCGTTTCTTGCCTTCTTTCTGTTTTTCCAAGAGCTTGCGCTTCCGGGTGATGTCGCCGCCATAGCACTTGGCCGTAACGTTTTTCCGCAGGGCCGGGATCGATTCCCGGGCAATGACCCGGGAGCCGATGGCGGCCTGGATCACCACTTCGAACATCTGGCGGGGGATGATCTTTTTCAGGCGCTCGGTCAGCTCCCGGCCCCAACGGTAGGCCTTATCCTTATGGACGATGATGGACAGGGCGTCAATGGGCTCACCGTTGACCAACAGATCCATGAGGACCAGATCAGCCGGCCGGTAGCCCATCATCTCGTAGTCCATGGAGGCATAGCCCCGACTCAGAGACTTAAGCTGATCGTAAAAGTCCATGAGGATCTCGTTGAGGGGCAGCTCATAGACAAGCAAGGCCTTCTGATTGGGAAAAAAGCGGATCTCCACCTGGCGGCCCCGCTTGTCCTCACAGAGTTTCAGGATATTGCCCAGATACTCGCTGGGGGTGTGGATTTCCACCCGCACCACCGGCTCCTCCACATGGGCGATCTTGCCCCAGGGCGGCAGATTGCGGGGGTTGTCCACCCAGACCTCGTCGCCTTTCGTGGTTACCACCTTATAGACCACCGTGGGGGCGGTGGCCAACAGGGACAGCTCAAACTCCCGCTCCAAGCGCTCCTTGACGATCTCCAGATGCAGGAGGCCCAAAAAGCCCAACCGGAAGCCGAAACCCAGGGCGGCCGAAGTCTCCGGTTCATAGGTAAAGGAAGAATCGTTCAAGCGGAGTTTTTCCAGCCCTTCTTTGAGACGGCCGTATTCACCCGGGTCCACCGGGTAGAAGCCGCTGAAGACCATGGGTTTGATCTTTTTAAAGCCGGGGCAAGGTTCGGCCGTGGGCCGGGCCGCATCGGTGATGGTATCGCCGATCATGGCATCGGCCAGGTTCTTGATGGTGGCCGTCAGGAATCCCACTTCGCCGACGCTTAAACTCTCCACCGGCGTGGCATGGGGACTGAAGATACCCAGTTGATAGACTTCGTAGGTCTTGCCGGTGGCCATGAGCAGGATTTTCTGGCCCCGGTGCACCGTCCCGGCCAGCACCCGGACCATGACGACGGTGCCCACGTAGGGGTCAAACCAGGAATCAAAGATGAGCATCTTCAGGGGCTCATCGGCCCGGCCCCGGGGCGGCGGAATGCGGGTGACAATGGCCTCCAAAATATCATCGATACCGGCCCCGGTCTTGGCGCTGGCCCGAATGGCCGTGCTCGGATCAATGCCCAGAATATCCCGGATTTCTTCGGCGACCCGGTCCGGATCGGCGTTGGCCAGGTCGCATTTGTTCAGGACCGGGATGATCTCCAGATTATGGTCCAGGGCCAGATAGGCGTTGGCCAAGGTTTGGGCTTCCACGCCCTGGGAGGCATCCACCACCAGCAGCACCCCCTCGCTGGCCGCCAGACTGCGGGAGACCTCATAGCTGAAATCCACGTGCCCCGGCGTGTCAATGAGATTGAGGAGATATTCCCGGCCATCCTTGGCCTTGTACCACAGGCGCACCGCCGCCGCCTTGATGGTGATGCCCCGCTCCCGCTCCAACTCCATACTATCCAGAAACTGATCCCGCTTCTCCCGGGAAGTGATGGTACCGGTAGACTCCAGGAGACGGTCGGCCAGCGTCGACTTACCGTGATCAATATGGGCGATGATGGCGAAGTTGCGGATAAAGTTGGGATCCATAAATATTCTTGGCAAAGAGGCTGCGGTTGCGGCGCTGCCGTTCATCCGGCTGCCAAGGTTTGGATAAGCGCCGGGGCCTGGCCAAAGGAATCCAGATAATAATCGGCCGCCAGGTTTGGGTTCCGGAAGGCCACCAGCTTAACCCCGCAGTTGCGGGCAAATTCCTGGTCTACCACAGAATCGCCAAAATAGAGGGCTTCCTCGGGCCTGATGCCAAAGTACTGGCAGATCCTCCAGAAAGCCTCCGGGTCGGGCTTGGGCCGGGCCACATCCTGGGCCGAGACGATGATGTCAAAAAAATCCTTGAGCCGATGATATTCAAACACAGCCTGCGTGGTGGTGGTGCGATTGGTGGCCACCGCCGTGCCGAAACGCGGCCGCAAAAACTGCAGGAACTCCACCAGGAAGGGCTCAGGCCGCATCAACGGAATAAACTGCTGGTAATCCACGCTCCGACAATAGGCCAGAACTTCCTCCAAATCGGGATGGTCGGGGAAAATGTAGGCCAAGGACTCATAGACCGTGTGGGCATGGACAAAGTCAATGGCCGCCGCACTCAGGGGTGGCCGCTGGAAATGGGCCAGGATATGATTATAAAAAGCAATATTGGAGTCCCGGGAATCAAACAGGACCCCGTCGCAATCAAAGGCAACGACTTTTAATTTCATACACACCGGCGACTTTCGCCCGGAAGCGAATCTGGGGGGCTTAAATTAGTCAATATTAACCTAATAAATATACTTATATTCGCTGCTCATGTCAATCATGGCGCCATTTTTCCTTCCCCTGGGCCCGCTCCGGGCTGACCGGGATGATTTTCCATATCATTGAGCCCATTCATGTGGTATATTATTCTGATACACAATTTTATTTTTTGGTTCTGTTTATGAAAGCACTCCTTGCCCTGGAAGATGGTCTGGTCCTGCCCGGCCGGTCCTTTACCGGTCCCGGCGAGGCCGCCGGCGAGGTGGTTTTTAATACCGCCATGACCGGGTATCAGGAAATCCTCACCGATCCCTCTTATAAAGGCCAGATCGTCACCATGACCTATCCCCTCATCGGCAATTACGGCATCAACGCCGAGGATGTGGAGTCCCGGGGCGTCCAGGCCGAGGGTTTTATCGTCAAAGAATATCACCCCTACCCGTCCAATTGGCGGGCCACCGGCAGCCTGGCCGAGTACCTGCGGGCCAGCGGCACCCTGGGAGTGGAGGGCATCGACACCCGGGCCGTGACCAAACGGCTGCGGGAAGCGGGCGCCATGCGGGGGCTCATCTCCACCGAGGATCTGGATCCCGCCTCACTGGTGCGCCGGGCCCAGGCGCTCCCCAGCATGGAGGGGGCCAACCTGGTGGACCTGGTCACCTGCGCCGCGCCTTACTGGTGGGACGATTCCCTGCCAGA
>CALGOE010000168.1 GCA_937958145.1 uncultured Desulfobacca sp. | reverse complement strand
CCATCCGACGGAAATCAGAGGAAAAAGTCCTGAGTCTGTTGGGGCGCTTGAAGTCCCTGAAACGCCGGCGGCCGGAAATGCTGCTGGGGGTGGGCGGCTGCGTCGCCCAGCAGGAGGGCGAGCAGTTGTTGCGCCAGGTGCCCCATTTGGACCTGGTGTTTGGGACACACGGGATTTATCGCCTGCCGGAGCTGTTGACCCGGCAGCAGCAGAGCGGTCGGCGGCTGGCAGACACGCAATTCTCGGCGGAGATGCCGTACCGTTGCGGGCCGCAGACGGCCGGAGTGGTCCAGAAACTGGTGACCATCATGCAAGGGTGCGATAATTATTGCACCTATTGCGTGGTGCCTTATGTGCGCGGTCCGGAGCGCAGCCGGCCGGCGGCAGAGATCCTGGCCGAAGTGGAGGCCTTTGTTGCCCAGGGCGGCAAAGAGGTCACCCTCCTGGGCCAAAATGTCAACTCCTACGGACGGGGGTTGGCGGAGCCGGTGTCATTCCCGCAGCTGCTGCGGCGCCTGGCCGCCATCCCGGGGCTGGCGCGGCTGCGGTTTACCACCTCGCACCCCCGGGACCTGAGTGACGAGTTGATCCATTGTTTCGGCGAGTTGGCGCCGCTGTGCGAACATATTCACCTGCCGGTACAGGCCGGGGCCAATGGAGTGCTGGCGCGTATGCGGCGGGGGTACAGTCGGGAAGAGTATCTGGCCAAGGTGCGGCGGCTGCGGCAGGTCTGCCCCGGGATCGCCCTGAGCACCGATCTGATCGTCGGCTTCCCCGGAGAAACTGAGGCGGATTTTGCCGAGACCTTGAGTCTGATGCAGGAAGCGGCATTCGACAGTGCCTTCTATTTCAAATATTCCCCCCGGCCCCAGACCGAGGCTGCTCGGTATACCGATCAGGTGCCGGAGGCGGTCAAGACCGAACGGTTGGCCCGACTCAAGGAGGTCCAGGAACAGCTCAGTCTGGCCAGCAACCGGCGTTTGTTGGGAGAGGTACGGGAAGTTTTGGTCGAAGGGTTCAGCAAGCAGCAGAACGGCCAACTCACCGGACGCTTGCGCAGTAACCAGGTAGTGAATTTTGACGGTCCGGCGGCATTGATCGGCCAGTTGGTGCAGGTGCGTTTGACCAAAGCCCATCGCCATTCCTTGGGAGCCCTCTTGTGTGACGAACAATTTGGAGACCAATTTTTAGCTGCCTCCCGGCAAGACCACAGGAGGATACCATGTTAAGAGAAGTACAGGTGGCCGGCTTGACCATTGATCCCATGACCAACAGTCCCATCATGATCCTGAAAGACGTCAACTCCGATCAGGCCGTCCCCATCTGGATCGGTCTGTTGGAAGCTACGGCCATTGCCAGCGAACTGGAAAACATCAAGTTTTCCCGCCCCATGACCCACGATCTGCTGAAAAACATTATTGATCTGATGGAGGGGGAGGTCATCCGCATTGAGGTCTGCGATCTCAGGGACAATACCTATTTTGCTCTCATCCATCTGCGGACCGGGGACCGGGAGCTGAGTATTGATGCCCGGCCGAGCGATGCCATTGCCCTGGCCTTGCGGGCCCGAGTGCCCATCTTCGTGGAAGACCTGGTCATTCAGAAATCCCGGCGGGTGGATCTGGGGGCCAAGGAAGAAATCACCACCGAAGAAGGCAAGAGGTGGACGGAGATCCTGGAGAGCCTGGACCCCAGCGATTTTACCAAATACAAGATGTAAGGAGCCCTGGGCTCTTGCCGGCGGCCGGACCAAGCCGCCACGGTGGGGTGCACCGGACCATCCGAACGACCTGATATGATTGATTTACATTCCCATTCCCTGTACAGTGACGGTGAACTGCTGCCGGCCGAAGCCCTGCGGCGGGTAACGGTGCTGGGCTACCGCTACCTGGGAATCACCGACCATGTGGATGCCTCCAACTATGATCTGGTGCTGGAACGCCTGCGGCGGGCCGCGGCAGCACTCAACAAGGTAAGTGCAACCAAACTCATTCCGGGGGTGGAATTCACCCATGTGCCGCCGTCCCAGATCGGTCCGTTGGTGGCCCAGGCCCGGGCTCTGGGGGCCGTTTTAGTGGTGGTGCACGGCGAGACCCTGGCGGAACCGGTGGCACCGGGGACGAATCGGGCCGGATTGGAGGCGGATATTGACATCCTGGCCCATCCCGGCCTGATAACCGCTGAGGAGGCCCGTTTAGCGGCGCAGCGGGGGATCATGCTGGAAATTTCGGCCCGAGCGGGCCATTCCCTGGCCAACGGCCATGTGGCCGCCCTGGCCCGGCAGGAAGGGGCCGGATTGATCCTGAACACCGATGCCCACGGACCGGGCAATTATATCTCCCGGGAGCGGGCGGTTCAGATCGCCCAGGGGGCAGGGTTGACCCTGCCGGAGTGTCAACAGATGTTTGCCAATGCTGAAGCCTTGGCCCAGCGCGCCCTGGCCCGTCTGGGTCTGGAGTCCTGACCGGACGGCTGAACCTGCTCCGAGGGGAGAGAGGGACGAGCCTTGGCGCCTCCTCCCACTATCACTCCTGCCAGGGCTGGGGGCGGCGCCAAGAGGCGGGGCAATGGCCATTCCTGCCACCGTGTGGGCAGTATAAGGCTCATTCAGCCGCCAGCATCAGAAAAGGCCCAGGGAACAAGAGTTTGCCAAACCCTTGACCTTTGCTTGCGTATCGCCATTCTGCCAGCCCTACCATAGCCATTCCCCCTTTCCCGGACGTGCAGACGCGGTCAGACCGTGTGGCCGCAGGCCGAATTTCCCAGGACTGCACCGAGGCTCCGGCCGTTCTGGTGGTCAACCCATAAGGAGGCATCATGAGTAAAAATCGTAAGATTATTTCCAGTTCCCAGGCCCCGGCCGCAGTCGGGCCCTACAGCCAGGGTGTCCAAGTGGGCAACCTGCTCTTCCTTTCCGGCCAGATTCCCCTGAATGCCGCCGGCGAATTGCAGCGGGGAGATATCGTCGTGCAGACCATCCAGGTTCTGGAGAATATCAAGGCCCTGTTGGCCGCGGCCGAGATGGGCCTGGCGGATGTGGTCAAGGCCACCGTCTTTCTCACCGACATGGATGATTTTGCAGAAATGAACCGGGTGTATGCCGAGTATTTTCCTCATAACCCGCCGGCCCGGTCCACCATTCAGGTGGCCGCCCTGCCCAAAGGAGCGAGCATCGAGATCGAAGTCATTGCCATGAAAGCGTAGGCAGGGAGGGAGCAGTGCCGCCAGTGGCGGGGTTGAGGATAAAAGGCCCAACCCCTCCCCGGTGTGCCAAAGTGGACGCATGCAAAGGGCAGATAATTAAAGAGGAGGGTATCATGGCCGGACTCTATGAAGAGCAGGCGGAATTTATCTTCAATAATCTGCGGCTCAAAACCTTGCCAGTGGCCGCGTCCTTCCTGAAAGAGCCCACGTTTCCCGACAAGACCCGGCAGCCCTCGGTGGCCCTGAACAAGCGGATCACCATCTGCATGGCGGTGACCATGGCCCGGGTATATGGCTGGACGGTGGGGTTGACGAAAGACGATCTCATCTGTGTGCCGGCCATGATCATGTTCGGCTTCACCACGGCGGCGGATCAGACCGCGACCCTGGCGCGGCTGTTCGGCGAGATCAAGTTTGCCAGCAACGCCGAGAAGGCCCGACAGGAAGCCGGCAGTATGATCCGGCTGGCCAACGGCGAGTATCAGGCGCTGCTTCTCCTGCCCCTGGCCAAGGCAACGGCACCACCGGATACAGTGCTGTTTTATGGCAATCCGGCTCAGATCATGCGCCTCATTCAGGCCTACAGCTACGTCAGCGGCGAGCGGGTGGCAGGGCATTTCGGGGGCAAGGTGGAGTGTGATGAGTATCTCCTGGCGCCTTTTCGCACCGGCAAACCCCGGGTGGCCATCCCGGGCATGGGCGATCGGATCTTTTCCATGACCCAGGATGATGAGATGGTCTTTGCCCTGCCCGGCGCCGACCTGGAGGCGCTGGTCCAGGGTGTCAAGGAGGCGGGCAAAAAAATCGGCGCCCGCTACCCCATCACCTTTTACCAGAATTTCCAGCCCGAGTTTCCCAAAATCTATCAGGAATTGGGAAAGGAAATCGGGGTGGCGTAAAAGACAGGGAATAGGGAAAAGGGAACAGTGGTCGGCGGTCATTTTTTACTTTTGTGGCTGCTGTTCTCACCCTTTACTCTTCAGCTCGGACCTCGCAACGCGTATGAAGCAAAGATGGCGCCGGCGTCGATGGGCCCAGCGGCTGGAAGACGCCACGCTCTGGCTAGCCCGGCAGGTGCGGCCGCTGGCCCTGTTTAACCTG
>CALGOE010000167.1 GCA_937958145.1 uncultured Desulfobacca sp. | reverse complement strand
TGACCGGTAATGAAGATGAGAAAACTGTCCAGATTTTTGCCCCGCACCTCCTTGAGCAGTTCAATGCCGTCCAGGGTGGGCATGCGGATATCGGAGATAATCAGCGAGTAGCGGTTGTCTTTTAACTTTTGCAGGGCTTCGAGGCCATCCAGGGTCGAATCGACGCTGTACCCTTCCATTCCCAGCAGTTCCTTCAGGGAATGACAGACCAAGTCGTCGTCATCAACGATCAGGATATCTTTGTGCTTCACTGTCCTCTTCCCTCCGGTTCACCGCGATTGGCCTGAACATGGAAACGTTCGGCCAGGGGCAGTCTGACGATGAACTTTGCCCCTTGCCCCATTGTACTCTCCACACTGATGAGGCCCTGATACCGGGAGACGATCTTCTGGCAGATGGTCAGACCCAGACCCAAACCCTGACCTTGGGTTTTCGTGGTAAAAAAGGGTTTGAAAATATCTTTCAGGACGTTGGACGGGATCCCGGGTCCGCTGTCTTTAAAATGGATCTCCAGGGAATCGGCGTGTTCAAAACCGATGATATCCAGCCTGCCTCCCGTACTCATGGCCTGGACAGCATTTTTGATCAGGTTGACAAAGACGGTATAGAGATCTGTGCCATAGTAGACTTCCTCAAAAAGCGGCGGGGTGGAGAGAATAATCTCCACCCTCTGATCCTTGGCCTGCAACAACATGATCTTTACCGCTTCTCGGATCTGGCTGATCAAGGTTTCCTGGGATTTTAAAATGCGGCTGGGATTGGCGACATTAAGGATGGAATTAATGGCCATGGACATCTTGTTGAGGCCTTTTTGGGCCTCACTCAGATAGCGGTCCACATCCTCGGGCTGGTCTTTTTTCCTCTGGGCCAAGGAGATATAGCGTTTGACCCCGTCCAGAGGATTATTTAATTCATGGACAACGCAGGTTGACAGCTTGCCCATGATGGCCAGGTGTTCATACAAAGACAGCCGTTGCTGCAGTTGGGAGACCTCGGTGATGTCCTCCACCACCAGCATGATATGCAAGCCGGTATTGACCTGGTCCACCCGGATCAACTGCAGCAGGCAGAAATAATTCCCTTGGTCAGGATGGGGTAGGGTGATCTGACCGCACTCCACCGTGGGCTCACCCTGAATAATCCGGCGGAAGCAGGCCTTGATTTTCTGATAGTCGGCGGCCGGGAGGCCCTCCAGAGAGGAAAAGATTCTCTGACCGATGACCAGCTCTTTGTTCCCGAACAGTCTGGCAAAGGTGGGATTAAAAAAGGCCAGGCGCAGCTTATGATCCAGCAGCGCCAGACCCAGAGGGACGGTGGCCGACAGCCGCGAAAAAGATTCTTTTACGTCTTCCAGTTCCGAGCGGCTGGCTGCCAGGGCGGCGTCAATGGTCCGCCTTTTTTCCTCCCATTCCCATTGTTGCAGAATTTCGCTCAGAATCCGGGCTAACAACCAGGTCAGAAACAGCTCTCGGGGGCTGAAAGACTTGAGATCGCAGCGGTCGGTGAGATTAATGATCCCCCAGGTCTTGTTGCCCACCACCGGGACCACCATGAAGCTTCGGGTGGCATAGCGTTCACTGCGCTGATGATTGAAGTAGCGGGGTTCCAGGGCCACATCCACCACCAACAGAGGCCGGCCGCTCTGCAGGACCGAGCTCATGACCCCTTCACTGGGCCGGACGTTTTTGAACCGCAGATGCTGGGCGTTCTTGTCGCTGCAAGACATGCAGGTGAGATTAATGCCCTCGGGGTCAAAGAGAAAGATGGAACCGCGTGAGGCCAGAGTCAGCTGCTGGGCGCTGGCAAGAAAAAGATCGGCCAGCTCGGAGAGATTTTTCGTTTTCTGAGCCTGCTGCCGGAGCCGCTCCATGACCTGAAATTCTTCCGTCTCCGGGGCCAGGTCCAGGACCCGCAACCCCAAAGCCTCGGCCCCTTTCAGGGTCCATTCCAGCTCCTGTTGGGCCTGACGTAATTCTTTATATTTTAAGGCCCGCTCAATGGAAAGAATCAGGTCTTCGGGATAGACCGGCTTGGCAATATAATCATAGGCCCCCAGTTTGATGGCAGCCACCGCGTCTTGGATGTTGGCAAAGGCTGACAGCATGACGGTTATGAGATCAGGGTAGAGAAAACCGACCTGCTGCAGCAGTTCCATGCCATCCATCTGGGGCATCTTGACGTCGCTGAGCATGAGATCATAACCTCCCTGCTCCAGCAACCGCAAAGCCTCCAGGCCATTTGGGGCCACATCAACGGTAAAACCGCGATCGAGCAATATTTTTTGAATGACCTCTAAAACCGCCGGCTCATCGTCGACAACCAATATCTTTGCCGTCTGGGGCATGGTATGATCTCTTGCAAGAAGGCCTAACGTCTCAACCAGACCTGAGGGGGAAAAGATTATGCTGGCCCGGGGCCTCACCCACTGTAGGTTGGGGAGTCTCCTGCTCGCAGCCCGCCTCTCGGAATACCTATGTTCTTATCGAATGAAGAGGGAAATTAGTTTAATCGCGCCAACGGCGAAAACGGCCGGTGTTCAAAATATTTATCATCTATGTTCGAAATTATAAACATAGTCCAGCGAAAAGCCAAGCAGATATTTTTACCGATTTGCGTCCCGGTCCCAACAACGCCCTGCCGCAGTTGGCGGATCTCAATCTTCCTTGGGGGCAACTTCCCGGCAGACCAATCGCACGGGTATCTCCTTAAAGACATTATACAATCTTGTCTTGGCCCGTTCGTAGCGTTGGAAGAAAATGAACGCCACCTCCGCCATCACTTTGAACCCCACCTCCGCGTCCTGTTCATAAATGGCTTCCAGGCGGGGAACATCGATGGCTATCACCTGAGTGGGTTCCAAGCAGGTGGCGGTCAGAGAATAGAGCTTTTGGCCGATGAGGGAGGCTGTACCAATAATGCCTTTGGGCCCCCGCCGTTCGTAGGAGATAAAGGTAAAGTTGTCCACCACATCGTCGAGACTGACCATGCCCTCTAAGATTATATACATTTTTTGGGCAGGACTGTTCTGCTGATAGATGATTGCGCCTGCCGGAAACTGTAAGATTTCGCAACAACTCTCCACCATGGCTATCTGGCGTTCATCCAGATGGGCAAAGGGGGTCATGGTCGTTAACAAACGCTTTACGGTCATGCTCTTCTCCTTCCGGCCTGATCTGGGCAGAGCTTAGCAGGCAATACCCTGCGAGCTTTTGCCCCTGCCCATCTTACTATACCCGAGAACCACCGATCTTCCAAGGATCTCCCCCCAATCGGCTGGGGGCGGGTATCTTGACAGACGGCGGCTTGTCCGATATCGTTAACAGTCAAGAGAGGTTGGGAGACCCAAAAGAATGAAACCAAAAAACCTGCTGTGCAGAAGGAAGCTCGGGATGGCGCTGCCCCGGACCGTCGGTGTGGCTCTGCTGCTGGTCCTGGGGCTGGCGCTGGCCGGCCCGGTTTGGGCCGTCACTCCCCTCGAAGTAATCACCCGGGTGCAGAAACAATATGACTCCACCGGCGTCTTCAAGACCCACTTCCGCCAGGAGTCGCGCCTGAAAAGCCAGGGAGCCGGCGACACCGCCGAAGGCCTCCTCTATTTTAAAAAGCCCTCCCGTATGCGCTGGGAGTATCAAAGGCCCCCGGCCCAGAAAAAGGACGTCATTGTGGACGGGCGGGAAGTATTTATCTACATGCCCCAGGACAAGACGGTGATGATTTACCCCCTGAACCAGGTGATGCGGTCGGACCTGGTCATGCGCTTTTTTTCGGGGATGGGAGAGATCCAAAAAGATTTCAAGGTAACCTGGCAAACCCCCTACGCCGGTTCGGGGCCCATGCACATCCTCCTGACGCCGGTCAAAACCCAGCCGGAATTAAAAGAATTGGTTCTGACCATTGACCCCATAACGTATTTAGTGCAGGCCCTGGAATTTACCAACGCCTATGGGGACTTCACCCGCATGACCTTTGCCGGCACCCAGCTG
>CALGOE010000166.1 GCA_937958145.1 uncultured Desulfobacca sp. | reverse complement strand
CGGAGGGCGAATTCGAATCGGTCGGTGGCCTTCTCATTCATCATCTGGGCCGGGTGCCCCAGGTAGGCGATACGGTGATCACCCAAGACCTGGAATTCACGGTCACCGCCGCAGACGAACGTCGGGTCAAACAGATACGGGTCCGTTCTCTGAACCAGCCGGCTCAAGCCTTGGTCAACCAGACTTCTTGATCGTTCCTGCCACCACCGCAGCGATTTATTCCCCTTTTCCTCAGGTTATTCACTCTGCGCCGCCTAGTTAGCAAAGCAAGGTCGGCTATCCTCCAAACATCGTCTTTTTCTATAAGTAGGCTAACTGTGGGAAGGCCTCTTTTAGGCAGTGGGGCGGTTCCGGACGGGCCCCGGTGAGGAGGGCCTGCATCTCCAAAGCATTGGCTACCCCTTGACCCCGGGGGTGGTTGTTGAAGATGAGGTAGGTCTCGGGCGCCTGGGCCACCAGACGGCGGGCCCGGTCGGCCAGCGTCACGAGTTCCTGGGGCGAATAGAGGTAATCGTAGCGGGCGCCGGCGTCGTCCAGCTGGGCGAACCAATTCCGGCGGTTGCGGCCATGCAGACGCAGGTAGGCAAAAGGCCCGCAGACCCAATCGGTCTCTCCCAGGGCATAGGACACCTGCGGCTGGTCAATATTGCAAAAGGCCAGTTGATGGTCGGCCAGAAACTGGCGGACCGCCGGCTGTTGCCAGGAACGGTGGCGGACTTCCACGGCCAACGGGTATTCTGCAAAACGCTGGCGGATGGCCAGCAGATAGGCCCGATTTTCAGCGGTATTATGGAATGAATAAGGGAATTGGGCCAATAAGGCCCCAAGACGGCCGGCTGCGAGTAACACCTGGAGACCGGCTTTTACGGCTGCCTCTTCCTGCCCGGGCAACGGCCGGCGCTCATGGGTAAAGCCCCGAAACAATTTGGCAGTAAAACGAAAATCCCGGCGCTCGGCCACCGCCGCCAGCCAGCGGGCTGCCAGGGTGGCAGAGATGGGGCGGTAAAAGGTGACATTGATTTCAATGGTCGGAAAAAGGCCGGCCAGCAGCGTCAGACGATCGGTGCCTTGCAGCCGGGGCGGATACACCACCCCCTGCCAATCCTGATAGTCCCAACCGGCCGGACCGACGCGGATCATGATGGCTGCCGTTTTTTCCTGACCAGCTGAACGCTGGCGATCATCACCTTCATTCTGAAACCCTCACGGTGGCCCCCAGACAGCCATGGCCACATACCTGCCTGACCATTTCATTGTAAAGGAAATTTCCGCCAAAAGCCATTGCTGCGGACACTAATCACGAGGAAAGAGAGCAGCCTTTTTCCTTTGCCCGATTCATCGGCGGCCCTGTGGCGGGATACAAAAAATCTTGACATACCGTGGTGGTTATGCGACATTTGTATATCGTTGGCTGATGCAGGGGGAAGAGTTTGTTTTGCCGCCCGGCCGGCCGATCAACCAGCACCTGCGGCACGAGCAGACACGATTTGAGTAGTCAGATGCATCGGGCGTAATGCGGTCGGTTACGGAAGATGCTTTTTTTATGAAATAAGAAATCAGCGGCTATGATTCACATTACTCTGCCCGACGGGGAAAAACGGTCCTTGGAAGAAGGCCTGAGCGTGGGGGAAGCTCTCCAGCGTCTGGGTCTGGCCGGTGATCACGACGTGGTGGCAGCCCGGGTCAACGGCGATCTCAAGGATCTGTCCGCGGCTCTCACCGAAGACAGCACCCTGGTCCCCATCACCCAAGAGACCCCCGAGGGTTTGGACATTGTCCGTCACAGTGCCGCCCATATTATGGCCGAGGCCGTGCGCTCGCTCTTTCCCGGGGTCAAGATCACCATCGGCCCGGCCATTGAGAACGGGTTCTATTACGATTTTGATCCGCCTCAGCCCTTTACCCCGGAAGACCTGGAACGCATAGAAAATCGCATGCGGGAATTGGTCCAGCAAGACCTGCCCTTTCAACGCCGGGAGGTTTCCTGGCAGGAAGCCGTGGATTTTTTCCAGTCCCAGGGCGAAACCTACAAAGTTGAGATCCTGCAGGAACTCAAGGATCAGCAGGTCAGCCTCTATCAGCAGGGCGGTTTTGTGGATTTGTGCCGAGGGCCGCACATCCCCTCCTCCGGCTATCTGCGGGCCTTTAAACTCACCGGGGTGGCGGGCGCCTATTGGCGGGGGGATGAACGCAATCCCATGCTGCAGAGAATCTACGGCACGGCCTTTGCCACGAGAGCGGAATTGGAACAATACCTGCACTTCCTGGAAGAGGCCAAACGCCGGGATCACCGCCGGTTGGGCCGGGAATTGGGACTGTTTACCATTGAAGACGAAGCCGGTCCGGGACTGGTCATTTATCACCCCAAGGGGGCCCGCCTCCGGGTCCTGTTGGAGGAGTTTGAACGCCGGGAGCATCTGCGCCGGGGCTATCAGATCGTCATGGGCCCGACCCTGCTCAAACTGGATCTCTGGAAGCGTTCCGGTCATTTTGAAAATTACCGGGAAAACATGTACTTCACCGAGATCGACGGGGTCGCCTACGGCATCAAACCCATGAACTGTCTGGCCCACATGCTTATTTATAAATCCCGGAAGCGGAGCTACCGGGAACTGCCGTTGCGCTACTTTGAGTTGGGCACGGTGCATCGCCATGAACGCTCCGGGGTCTTGCACGGCCTCACCCGGGTCCGGCAGTTCACCCAGGATGACGCCCACATCCTCTGTCGGCCGGACCAGGTGGAAGAGGAAATCGCCGGCGTCATCGACTTTGTGGCCGATGTCATGGGGATCTTCGGCTTTGCGTACGAAGTGGAACTCTCCACCCGTCCGGAAAAGTCCATCGGCTCGGATGAGGACTGGGAACGGGCCACCAACGCCTTGGTCAATGCCCTTCAGGCCCGCCAATTGCCTTTCTCGGTGTGCGAGGGGGAGGGGGCCTTTTATGGGCCGAAAATCGATATTAAATTGAAAGACGCCATCAACCGGCGTTGGCAATGCGCCACGGTACAGTGCGATTTTACCCTGCCGGAGCGCTTTGATCTGACTTATGTGGGCCCGGACGGCCAACCGCACCGGCCGGTCATGTTGCATCGGGTCATCCTGGGGTCGCTGGAACGGTTTTTGGGGGTGCTCATTGAACACTACGCCGGCGCCTTTCCAGTCTGGCTGGCCCCGGTCCAGGCTATTATCCTCCCGGTTACTGACCGGGCCCATGGCTTCGCCCAAGAAGTGGCGCAGGCCATGCTCGGGCAGGAGCTGCGGGTGGAGACGGATCTGCGCAACGAAAAATTAGGCCTGAAAATCCGGGAAGCGCAAATACAGAAAATTCCCTATATGCTCATTGTCGGCGACAAAGAGGTAGCTGCCGGGACGTTGTCGGTGCGGCAGTTGGATGGCACCGAGACCAAAAATGTCCCGTGGCAGGAGTTCGTGCAGCGTCTGCTGGCCGAAGGGCGCCTGCCCCGGCCCGGCTCCTCGTAAACCCCAGCCTGGGAGGATCGTATCATCCAGAAACAGCCCAAAGTCAACATCAATCGCATGATTAAAGCCGCCGAAGTGCGTCTCATCGGCGCCGACGGCGAGCAGATCGGCATCATGCCGTTGGCCGAAGCCCTGAATCGGGCGGCGGAAGCCAACCTCGATTTGGTGGAGGTCGCGCCCCAGGCCAATCCGCCGGTCTGCCGGATCATGGATTACGGCAAGTTTAAATATCTGCAGAGTAAAAAGACGCAAGAGGCCAGAAAAAAACAGACGGTTATTCAGGTCAAAGAGGTCAAATTCCGACCCAAGATTGAAGATCATGATATTGCCTTTAAAATCAAAAATATCCGTCGGTTCCTGGCCCAAAAGGACAAGACCAAGATCTCTTTGATCTTTCGGGGGCGGGAAATCGCCCACCCGCAGATCGGCATCGATCTGTTGAATCGGGTGGCGGCCGAATTGGCAGACATCGGCACGGTGGAACAGGCCCCCAAAATCGAAGGCCGTAATTTGACCATGATCATTGCCCCCAAATAACGCTTTCTCTCCAGGACCCCGAACGGGCCTGAGGTGGCGACACGAGGGCATACACAGGGCAGGGAGAACTTTCTCAGGCCACGAGGGCCACAGCGGGCCCCTCCAGGAGGGATTTTTTTTCTTTGCCGAACCTGCTTTGGGCAGAACTGGTTGTTAACACCACATCTGCGGGGGCCGGCGAACCGACGCCGGGCAACCGGGGAAGTGCAGAATCTTTGGAACGATAAAAGGAAACCTTATGCCGAAAATAAAAACCCATCGAGGCGCTGCCAAGCGTTTCAAGGTCACGGGCAGCGGCAAGTTTAAAATGACGAAATCATTCCGCCGCCACATTCTGACCTCTAAGACTGCCAAACGCAAACGCCAACTGCGGCGGCCGGAGTATGTCGATCAGGCCAATGTCGGCAGTCTGAAGAAACTCTTACCGTATCTCTAGTGAGGTTGCATCATGCCCCGCGTCAAACGAGGAGTCCGGGCCCACGCCCGTCATAAAAAAGTGCTGAAGATGGCCAAAGGCTACCGGGGTGGCCGTCGCCGCCTCTACCGCTCCGCCCGGGAAGGAGTGGATCGGGCCTTGTGTTTTGCTTACCGGGACCGCAAAGTCCGGAAACGGGAATTCCGCAATCTCTGGATTGTCCGCATAAATGCTGCGGTCCGGCCTCATGGCTTATCCTACAGTCGCTTTATCAATCAGTTGGACAAAGCCAATATTCGGCTGGATCGGAAAGTTTTGGCTGATCTGGCTGTTTATGCCCCCGAGGATTTTGCCCGGATCGTCGCCCTGGCCCAGCAGGCTGCCTAAGTTTCATCTTTGGCGCCAACGCCCGTTGCCTGGCGACATCATTTGACCCATTGCCGACAGCGGCTCCGGCCGGCTGGCAGGAGCCG
>CALGOE010000165.1 GCA_937958145.1 uncultured Desulfobacca sp. | reverse complement strand
TATCATGCCAGCGAAAGGAGACTGAGATGAACGCCGCTGAGAAGATCGCCCGCCAAAGATTGAGTGTCCTGCAATTGGCCGAAGCCCTGGGAAACATTACTGCCGCCTGTCGCCAGCGGGGGATGCATCGCAGCCAGTTTTACGAGTATAAACGGCGCTTTCAGACCCTTGGCCTGGAGGTTTGAAAGACCTGCCGCCGATACATAAATCCCACCCCATGACCACCCCCCTGAGGTCGTAGCGCGTATTTTGGCACTGAGCCTGGAACACCCGGCCGGGGGTTGTGTCCGCCTCAGTAATTATCTGAGACTGCAAGGTATCTCGGTCAGCTCCCCCACGATCCAGAGCATTCTCACCAAACACGGGATGGGCACCCGCTACGACCGGTGGCTCAAACTGGAAGAAAAAAACGCCCAAAAAGCCATTGCCCTGACCGGCGAACCAGTGGCCTGCATCGACAAGGCCGATCCCGCTTGCCAAGAACGCCACGTGGAAAGCTCCCGGCCGGGGGAATGATTGTGCCAGGACACCTTCTTTACCCGCACCTTAAAGGGTGTTGGACAGGTCTACCTGCACACCGTGGTTGACACCTACAGCAGCTTTGCTTTTGGCTTCCTCCATACCTCTAAGCTCCCGGAGGCCGCCGTGGCCGTACTCCACAATGACGTAAATCCCTTTTACCAACAAAAAATATCCCAATAACCGCCGTGTTAACCGACCATGGCCGGGAATTTTGTGGCACCCGCGCTCATCCCTATGAACTCTATCTGGAGCTCCATGAAATCCCGCACCGCCGCACTAAAGTCCGCCAACCTCAGACCAACGGCTTGGTGGAGCGTTTTCATCGCACCGTGCTGGACGAGTTCCTCCGGGAGGCCTTCCGTACCAAACTTTATGAGTCAGTAGAGGTGCTCCAAGAGGATTTCGATCATTGGCTACGCTATTACAACTATGAGAGGCTGCACCAAGGCTATCGCAATATGGGCCGTCGGCCCGTTGACACTATAAATTTGTTCCTGGAAAACGTCCAAAAAGAAGGTTAGTAATATATTCCCGCCAACAGTTCTTCCACCTCACCAAGGAACCGGGCCAACTCCCCGGCCAGGGCGTCGGCTGATCGCGGCTGCACATAGCCGGCGTGGTTGATATCATTCCGAGGTTGGCTGAGGTTTCGATAAATTTCGGCCAGAGTCGCGTGCGTCCGGAAATAATCCAGGTGTTGCTGGATGACCTCTGGATGATTACTGGCAGGGGGATGCCAGGCTGACGGGTCAATAGTGTTGCAGAAAATAGTGGCCGCTTGACTGGCGAGTTGGCGTTGGTTTTTTTCCGTGGGATCGAGACCGGCCTGCAGAAGAAAGTGGGTGATCAGGGTCTCCTGCAGGATGGTCATCCCCTGCTGAATGAGGTTGTGTTCCAGGCACCAGCGCGCGGCCCGCAGGCCATCCTGGACAGCCTCGCCGGTAAAACCTTGCAGCCTTTTGCTGAGCTGGTAGAGCAGCGGCTTCAAGGGCGGCAAGAGGTCGGGATATGCCGTCACAGCCAGGGCCTCCTGCAACCCGCGGGCATTGCGGCTGATCTCACTCCCCCGGCAGGTGCTCAGATTTTTGGTAAAATTCTCCAAAAGCCCGGCCAACCGCCGGATGGCTTGGGCCTCCTGGTCCTGCCCTTTGCTTTCTTTCAGGATCGGCCGCACCGTGCTCTGGGCCAATTGGCAAACCCTGCGGGCATCGCCGGTGCCCAGAAACCGGTCGATGGCCATGGTCCAGTCCAAGAGGGCGCTGAAAGGGGTCAGATCGAAGATGGGGGCGCGGCGCTGGGCCGGCGGCATCTCCCTGACGGCCTGAACCGGCCCCAGGACCTCAAAAGCGCCGTAATAAATGCCTTCGATCTTAATATTTTTTATGACCTGGGCATATCCCAGGATGACCATGGCCAACAGGGGGATGGAACGGAAGGCATGGGTAATATCAAAAATAACCTGATCCTGGGATTTGATCTGCTGCAAAACGGTCTGGAACAGCTGCCAGATGTCAGCCTCGTTCTTTCCCTCCACAATCATCTCCGGTTGTATGGCGCACCGTAGTTTGAGAGTCTGCAGGCATGTGCGCAACCCTGGTTTGGGTTTGCCCCTGGGATCGGTAAAATGTCCATCCTCCCAGTTATGGCGGGCGGCGTCCGGCGTCAGGAAAAAAACCAACCGGTCCGCTTCGGTCCAGTCCCGGCAGCACAAACCCACAATGGCTTCCTGGACGAATCGGACCAAGGGACTTTCCTGGCCGCTGAGGACATAATGACACTCCACATAATCATTGGTTCCCAGAAAAGACAGATATACCCTGGCCATGATTCACACTCCATACCTGCGAAATATCTGATGCTGAAAGTGGTGGACCATTCTGATACTGCCGTCCGCGAGCTGCTCCTCCAGGGCCTGACGCCGGGTCGTGGCGTAGACCGGGATAAGATTATGCTGCCGCGCAAAGTTGACCAGCAGATACGTGGCGCCGAAATCGCCCTGGATAAGGACAAAATCCCCCGGCCGGGCCTGGCTCGCCAGCCACTCCTGGACCGGCTGCAGATAGGCCGCGATCTCCGCCACATCAGGTGGAATCTGACTCCAGAGCTCCTGCAACTCGGGCGGCAAGGCAACAATCCGGCCCACGCCCAGTTGCCTCACCGCCGCCTGCTCCTGGCCAGGGGTAAAGGCATGATTAAAAATAAGAAAAAGGGTCGGAGACATGAGAGCACCCGGTGGCCACAGGTCGAAAAAATTGTTGTCCCGGCGTCATCGGATGTTATTATACCCAGTGAAAAAAAAGGGGACAATGGCTTCAGGGGGGAAACCTGCCCCCCGGCGCCACATTGTCAGTAGCTTGCTGGTGCACATCTAGAAAAAAAGGGCCTTGATGTCTGAAGCAGTGGCTTTCCTGCACTTACTGCTGGGAACTGTTCTGTTGCGGCCGTATGTCTTTCTCTTCCTGGGTTGCTATCTGTATTTTGCCCGAGAACATCTGGGGTGGCCGCGGACCATGGTTTACCTGGTGGTCGGCTACTTCCTGGCCTGGGCCTCAGAGCTGGCCTCCATCCACACCGGCTTCCCGTACGGCCTCTATATCTATATCCCGGCCACGAAAAATCAGGAA
Organism: uncultured Desulfobacca sp.; assembly: GCA_937958145.1. Lineage (GTDB taxonomy): Bacteria > Desulfobacterota > Desulfobaccia > Desulfobaccales > Desulfobaccaceae > Desulfobacca. Next base: position 1,349 of record CALGOE010000165.1, on the reverse strand, counting down.
CTTTGGTTTTTTGGCGTCCCTTTTATGGACTCCCTGTCCTATGTCTTCCTTACCTATGCCAGTTATAGTCTGGCCAGACTGTGGCTGGCAGGCTGGCAGGCCAGGGCCCAACATCAGGCCTTGGCCCATCACCCCTTGACTACGGTCGTCGTCGGCGCCGTCCTCTTTACCCTCTTGGACGTGGTCATTGACCCGCTCACGTTGCGGGGCTATCGCTGGTTTTTAGGGCAGATTTATGGCTACCCCGACTACGGCATCTACTTCGGCATCCCGTTAAGCAATTTCGGCGGTTGGCTGATCGTCGGTCTGGTCATGCTGGCAGTGCTGCAGCGCCTGGAAAACCGGCCACGGCAGCCGGAGGCGGTAGCGGTAGTGGCGAGGCTGTGGGCCAGCCCAGCTTATCGGGGGACTGTCCTGTATTTCGGGGTTCTGCTTTTTAATGTGGTCATGACCTTTGTCATCGGTGAAATGATCCTGGGGATCATCGCCGTTTTCCTCCTGTTGCTGTTGGCCGGCCTGACCTTGGCCGCCATGTCTGCCCTCACCGGCCGGCGCCAACCTGCCCGCTCCTAAACTTTCGCCAACCATAGCCTTTTTTCAGCAGAAAAGGGCCAATCCCCTCGCCAACCACTCGACAGCAGTATGAAAAAATGTCTTCAGGCAAGGGGCCCTCTGCCCCCTGCCCTCAGATCCCTCCCCCAACCCCAGCGGAGGCGTCTGGCCGGGCTAAGTAGGCCAGGATATGATCTAAGGCGTGCGCCAGATTCAGGGCGGCCCGGCGGGAGCGGCCCCAGAGATGAAAGAGATAGCGGAGGCGATGGGGCTGCACCGCCAGAGCCGGCAAGAGCCGGGTAAGGGGCACCCCCTGGTGGCGATTGATAATCTGGGCCAGGAAATCCTGAATTTCTTCACCGGCGCCGTCGGTGATGGCCCGCACGGCCAGCAAGGGCAGGTGGCGGGCCTCGGCCACCGCCGCTATGGCCGCGGTCTCCAGATCCAGGACCGGGGCCGGTAAATGCTCGACCAGCGGCCGTATTGAGGCCTTGGCCGTGACTCTGGCCGTAGTTATGAGGGTCCCGGCAAACACCGGCAACCCCCGGCCCCGCAGATAAGTCACCACATCGGCTACCGAGGCCACCGCGGCCGGGAATTCCTGGCCAAGGAGGGTATGGCCGGCGGGGTCGAGTCGCCAACAGGACTGGGCAACGACTAATCCTGTGGGCGGCGGCTCGGCAGTCAGGGCCCCGCCGAAGCCGGTAATAAGAACCACGTCAGGGCCGTATCGGTCCATGGCCTGGGCGGCCACCGCCGGCGGAGCCGGCCCGCCCATACCCATCAGGAGCGCAATA
>CALGOE010000164.1 GCA_937958145.1 uncultured Desulfobacca sp. | reverse complement strand
ATACTCCAGGATAAGTCGTTTACTCTCGTCGATGGTATAGGCTCCCAGGCCCAGTTCGCCCTTGAGCTCCTCTTCTTTTTCAATGGGACTGATCAGTTTGCGGGACTCGCACAGGTGCAGGGCCTCCTCCACGGCCGGCGTCAGATGCGTTAGGGTCTCGGCCAGCTGCGCCTGGCGATCCTGGAGATAATCATAGAAAACCTGAATAATCTCAAACAGTTCAATCCGGTATACCCCTTTGCGGGGATAAGTCAGGAGCGCGGCGCAGACCAGGGCAAAGGGGGTGACGACGGAGACCTCGTTAATCCTCTGGATGATGGTAAAGGCCAGATCCCGACAGATGAGGCGGCGTTCTTCTTCTGGAAAGGTGCGGCTGTCGATCTGCCGCTGCCGCAAATAATCGTTGAAGGAGATGGGTTCGCTGAAGCGCAAATAGACCCGGCCGTAGCGTTTTTTCAAAAGTTTGCGCAGATGGAAGAGCTGCCGCCAGGATTCGGCCTTTTTCTGGCTGCCCTTGAGCTCCGTCAGATAGGCCTTCTCTTCCATGACCTGGTCATAGCCGATAAAGGACGGGACAAAAATCAGGTCCGGGGTGACGCCTTCCTGATAAGCCCGGACGATCATATTGAGGAGCCCCAACTGCGGCAGGACCAGCTTGCCTGTCCGACTGCGGCCGCCTTCGATGAAAAATTCAATATTATAGCCCTCTTTAATGAGGGTCTTCAAATAGGTGGCAAAGACTTCGGCATAGAGTTTGGCGCCATGGAAGCGGCGGCGGATGAAAAAGGCCCCCAATTTGCGGAAAATGGTCCCCACCGGCCAGAAGGCCAGATTTTTCCCGGCCGCAATCCGGGGCGTGTGCAGGTTATTCTGGTAGATGATGTAATTGAGGATCAGATAATCAATGTGGCTTTTGTGGCAGGGCACATAAATCAAGGTGCCGTGGGGAGAGGCCCGCCGGATCCGTTCAATGCCGACTTCATCCGAGGAGATGCCGTCAAAAATGTTCTGCCAGACCCAGGTGAGGGTCTTGTCGGCCAGATGGGTGAGCAAGGCATTGTAATCCGAAGCAATCTCCAGAAAATAGCCTTGGGCTTTTTTCTTGATCTTAGAAATTTTCTGGTTTTCCACCTCGGCCATATGCGCCATAAAATCATTGAGGGCCGGATCCGTCAGGGTCAACTCCATGAATTCTTCCATAGACTTGACCACCGGCCCGGAGATAACCCGCCGGGTCAGGTCAATGCGCCGGATCAGCTCCCGCCGGACGTGCTGCGCCACCTCTTCCAGGGTATACTGGTCATTGGCCGGGTCAGCCAAAATTTCCTGTAGATTAAGGGGTTCAGCCACTTCGACCACGGCTTTGGCGCCGCGGAAGAAGAACAGGGCCAATTTGCGCAAGCGGCCGGGATTTTCACTGTCGCCAAAGAACAGTTGCAGGAGCCCCTTGTCCTCCCGGGCTGGATCCTTTTCCATGACCATCTGGGGGACCAGGAAGATGGGCAGCTCTTGCTGCCGTTGCAGTTCCAGCAGATGGCGGATGGGGTCTTCTTTGGGATGAAAAAACCGCTGGCGAAACCCGACCTCATCAACCAGAAAGAGGAGGCCCGCGGTCCTTTGGCCCAGTATCCATTGGAAATAGTTATCAGTGTATGGATTCGGCCACTGCCGCGTCCGGGTGAAGTAATTTATGGAGGCACTGATGATCTGGATGAGGTGAGATAAGGGCTGCCACATCCACAGGCTCAGATCAAAGGCAAACTCCGGTGGCGGCGCCCCGGTCTGGCGGTAGCGTCGGTTGAAAAACAGAAAGTCCAAATGACTGCGATATTTTATAGCGTAGACAATGACGCCTTTTTCCCCCAGTCGTTGCAGTTCCTCCAGACGGCGAGGGGAAACATTCACCCGGGTGAAAAATCTATCCAGAGTATAGCGGAGCAGAAAACTGGGACGGCTGGGCAGATAGCCGTAATAATGATAGTCCGGGCCACTAACGATGCCCGCAAACCATCTTTTCAGACGTTGCCAACGGCTCAGCGGCCGGTCAGAGGGGGGAGTGGGAGCTTCCATGGCATGCTGCCTTGTTCAGTTCTTGGGAATCGCCAACACCTCGACGGTCGGGGAAGCGGCCGGGTTGGGGAAAAATGCCGGCCGGCGCCATGGTCGTCTCAAGGTAAATCAGCGCCGATGGCAAGCATTTTGGCGGCACTGCCTTTACCGCAGAAACCCGACGTGAAGATGTGGGTTGCGAATATTATACACATTAAAAAATTGAATATAACGGCCTGATTGCGGCTTGTCAAATAGTTTGCACCGGGTCGGTTCCGATGGCGCACCTCTCGCCGGCATTATCCCGACGGCGTGCCGGTCAGAGCCGCTGCGTGAAAAAACTCCCCAGGAGACTTGACTTGACGAGAAAAATTCGCAAAATAATTGGTTATGGTTAAAAATTGGTCATCACCAGTAAGGACCTCATCCGGACCGCGCCAGACGGTTTCAGGGGTGGGGCCTGAGACAAAGGGGGCGAAAAAAGGCCAATTCGAGAAATCTGCTGCACGAAGGAGGATTGCTGATGAAAAGGGAACTTGTCTTGGAAAATCCTCGCCCGGATGGCTACCATCTGATGCTCGAGTTTTTTGGCTGCGATACGGCAAAGATTGATTCGCTGCCCTTTCTTCGTCAAGCAATCAAGGCCGCGGTCCAGAAGGCCGGTCTGACCAATCTGGGATCGCGGTTCCATCAATTTCATCCCCACGGTGTCACGGGATTCACTCTCCTGTCCCAATCCCATATCTCTTTCCACACCTGGCCGGAGTATGGCTACCTGGTGCTCGATATCTTCACTTGTGGTCCGGAAGAACAGGCTCAGCAGGTGGCCGAGGTGCTCACCAGCCGTCTTGGACCCTGTCAGGTCAAACGCCAAGTCGTCCGCAAGGGCTACCGCTACCAGAAATAAAGCCCCGGACCGGCGCGCGCAGCTGCAGGTGTTTTGACCGGCCCACTAGGCATTGACGCAGGTGCAGGCGGTGCTATAATAAAAACATTTTGGCAGAATCGGGGCTGGCTCAAACCTCATAGGTGTGGGGTGCGTCCACAGCCAACCTTGATCCGCCTGGGGGGAAAATTATGCCTTTGTTGCTCGTGACGCTCATCCTGTTGGGATTCCTGTCCGCCGGCTGCGGCGGCCGGCAGGTGGTGGAGGTGGAAGAGATGCCGGTCCAGAAGGCTGCCGTCCCAGCCCCGAAAACACCAGAAAAGACCTTTGCGAAAAGCGAGCTGGCCACCCTCCAGGAGCTCGTCGGCCGCAATGTCATCAGGCCGGAAGAAGCCACCCAGCTCAGCAACCGCCTGTTGCAGGAGGAGATTGCCCCGATTTTGGATGAACAGACCCTAAACAACCTGGAAAAGGTCCTGTTAACCGCCCTGTCCCAGAGTGATAAACAGTCCCAGGCGGTGATCCAAAGGGACCTGGGCATTACCAATTATTACAACAAGAAATATCATAAGGCCCGGCAAGCCCTGCAATCAGCCAATGAATCCGATCCCCGGGATCCCCGGACCCATTATTATCTGGCTCGCCTTTTTCAACAACAGGCCAAAATGGAGGAGGCCAAGGGCAATAAAGTGATGGCGGAGCGGCACCGCAAGCGGGCCCAGATCGAGATTGACACAGCCCGGAAATTGGCCCCGGGCAACCCATTATACCAGAAGAATTTTGCGGAGACCACCAGTCAGCGATGAGGATTTCCTGCCCTTATTGTGGCAATGACACCGATTTTTACGAAGTGGCGGAAGAGGTCACCATCACCACCTCCTACGTGCAAAACGACGACGGCAGCTTTACGGCGGTGAACGACCGTTCCGAAATCTTGGGAGAAGTGCGGTTTTTCTGTGGCGAGTGTCATCAGGAGATCAGCCAGTTTCATGACCGCTTCCTGCAGATGCTTTTTTAGCCGGAGTAAATCCTCACCGGGAGCGGTTTCTCCACGTGTAAGGTGCTCTTTCCCGCCGGCATGATCCGGATTCCCGTCCAAACTGCCCGCACCCGGTTGCTGGCGGCGCTGGCGCTCATAGGTATCAGCCTGGCCCTGGCCGCCGCCTTTGAGGTCAGCGGCCTCCTGACGCCGTTTACCCTGAAGGCCCAGGATCAGTTGCACCTCCGCCTGCCATCGGCACCGGCCGCACCCGATATTGTCCTGATCACCATTGACCAACCGGATCTGGACTTTTTCCAGGAACAAGGGGTGGGCTGGCCCTGGCCCCGGGAGTTATACGGGCCGCTTTTGGATTTCTGCCGTCGGGGCGGCGCCGTTGCCGTTGTCTTCGACCTGCTCTTCACAGAACCATCGGTCTACGGCACGGAAGATGATCAACGTTTTGCCCAAGCCATGGCCGCGGCCGGCAATGTGGTCCTGCCCTTTTTCCTATCGCCCAACCCTCCGGAAAATAAAGGGAATCTGACGGTCGTCCTTGCCAAAAGCAGCATCACTGTGACCGGACTCCTTCCGGTCGGCCCAAAAGTCTACCGATCCATTCTGCCGCCCATCCCGCCCTTGCTGCAGGCCGCGCAAGGGCTGGGGAACGTGGCTTCCGCCCCTGATGTGGACGGCACTTTCCGGCGATTGCCCTTGCTCGTGCCGTTTCAGGACCGCTGGCTGCCCAGCCTCTCCCTGGCGGCATTCCTGCAAGGCCGTCCTGCCCCAGAGTCCTGGGAGTCCGTCCCGGGCTCTCTCCGCCGGGGCAACCTGCGGATACCCGTTGATGGCCAGGGACGGTTGCTGTTGCGATTTCGGGGGCCCAGCGGCTCGCACGTCCGATTGAGTGCGGCCAACGTCATTCAGTCCGAAATCCGCCTGCAACATGGCCGCGAGCCCATTTATCCGCCGGAGCGACTGCAGGGCAAATGGGTCCTGGTGGGGGCCACGGCCCCCGGTCTCATGGATCTGAAACCGTCGCCCCTGGCGCCGGTCTATCCCGGGGTGGAACTGCATGCCACGGCTCTGGACAACCTGCTCCAAGGCGATTTTCTCCGTTTGCTCCCTGCACCATTCCTCTGGCTCTGGGCCCTGATCCTGACCGCCGGCATGACCGTGCTCGTTTTGCTGGTGCCGCGGCTGGGTTGGGTCATCTCCGGTTTCCTCTTCGGTCTGGGCCTGCATTTGGGATTGTGTGCCATATTGTTTCTTCAGGGTTGGCTGCTCGATCCGGTCCTGCCAGGCCTGGCTTTTGTGCTGGCCTTTGGCCTGACCGCCGCCTTCAGTTATGCCACCACCGGTCGCCAGAAGGCGGCGTTGCGGACCATGTTTTCCCGCTACATGTCCGAGGAGGTCCTCCAGCACCTCCTGGAGAACCCTGAAAAGGTGCGCCTGGGGGGCGAGCGGCGGTATCTCACCCTGTTTTTTTCCGACCTGGCCGGCTTCACCACCATTTCCGAAGGTCTGTCGCCCGAACGTCTGGTGCTGCTCTTGAATGAATACCTTTCAGTCATGACCGATATTATCCTGGCGGAACAGGGGACGGTGGATAAGTTTGAGGGGGATGCCATTATGGCTTTTTGGGGCGCGCCCCTGCCGCAGGCTGATCATGCCCTGCGGGCCTGCCGCACTGCTCTCCGTCAGCAAGCGGCCCTGGCAGAACTCAACCGTCGCTTTGCCGACCAGGGTTGGCCGCCGCTGGCTTGCCGCATCGGTCTCCATACCGGCGAGGCCGTGGTGGGCAATCTGGGGTCCCGGAAGCGCTTCGATTATACCGTCATCGGCGACACCGTGAACCTGGCCTCCCGCTTGGAAGGCCTGAATAAATTTTATGGGACCGCAATATTGGCCAGTGACACCACGGTGCAGGAGTGCCAGGGAGCGATTGAGTTTTTAGAAGTGGATTGGGTGGCCGTCAAAGGCCGGGAACAACCGGTGGCAGTCTTTCAACCCTTGGCCCTCACGGGCGAACTAACTGCGGTCCAGGAGGCTGCCAGAACGGCCTTTACAACCGGGCTGGCCCATTATCGGCAGGCCGCCTTTGCCCGAGCCGAGATTTTTTTCCGTCAGGCCCTAGAGGTGTGGCCGGAACACGGACCCTCCCTGACTTTTTTAAGGCGATGTCAAGCCTATCAGGCTCATCCTCCGGCACCATCCTGGGATGCGGTCTTCAGGCCGGAAAGCAAATAAAACTTTGATCGTCGTATTTCCAAAATGTCTTTTCGGGATAGGCAACGATGCCCCAGACCAGTCGCCGGGTCCCTTGTTTCTGGGAAAAATCTGCGGCATCCTCGGAATTTTCCTCTTGCTTTCTCAGAACCAAAGGAGTTTTGATTTATGCAAAGGTTCCTCTGGTTCAATAATATGATTATTTTTGCTTTGCTCACGGTCTCCACCAGCAGCGGTATCGCCGAGGTCAAACAAGCCGAAACCACGAAGGGCAAGGCTAACCGGCTGATTTATCATTGTACCGACGGATATTCTTTCATAGTCGAATTTCTCCCGCAGGGTGACAGCATCCTTCTGATCTTACCGGAGAAAACTCTTACCTTGCTTTCAGCTCCAGCCGCCTCCGGCGCCAAATACACTGACGGCCGGACCACTTTCTGGACCAAAGGGGAGGAGGCTTTTCTGGAAGTGGACGGCAAGATCCGGTATCGGGGGTGTAGGGTGAAGAAGGAATGACCGGGCCCTACCATGGGTGATGCCGGGTGGTGGCTGGCGCTTGCGTAAACTTGTCCTTGATCCCGGGGACCGAAGGGTGATAAAGATAAAAAATGCCGATAACAGTTCAAAAGGAGGGAATCAAGGGATGAATGGAGAAAAGAGGGTATGGCGGCCATGGCGGCGACTGTTGATAGTGCTGCTCCTGCTCAGCCTGGCTGCCGGGCCAAGCGTCGGTACGGCCCAGACCTTTAAGACCGTGACCGGGAAACAGCAGCTCTATGCGACCCCAAGTTTCAGCGGCGAGGTCCTGGGAACAGTACCCGAAGGCTCGGAAGTGACCATCATCCAGCAGAGTGGCGCCTGGTCCCAGGTGGAATACCAGGGCCAACAGGGCTGGCTGCCGGCCCAGGCCTTTGCCGGCAGCAAAAAAGTAGACCTCTCCGGACTGTTGCAAGGCAAGGTCGTCAAAGAGAGCAAAACCGACGAAGTGGCCCTGGCCGGCAAGGGCTTCACGCCGGAGGTGGAAGCTGATTTCCGTCAAAAAAATCCAAGCCTCAGATATGATCTGGTTGACCAGATCGAACAATTTACCGTCAATGCCGCAGCACTCCAGGCTTTTCGGCAGGAAGGAGGCCTGAGATGAAAAAAGTTGCCTCTTATTTGTTGATGCTGGGGTTGTTAGTGGCCTGCGGTGGTGGCTGTGGGACGGTGGCCTCAACCGTGGCCGGGCTGCCGGGGGTGCCCGAGAGCGTCAAACCGGCCGTGGATATTGCCGCCAAGACCGGCGAGAAGGCGGTGGCCGCGGCACGAGAGATCACCCCTTCGGAAGAATATTATCTGGGGCGCGGGGTGGCGGCCCGCATTCTTGCCCGTTATCCTCTGAGCAAAGACGAAGCCCTGCAAACCTATGTGAACAAGGTCGGGCATACCGTGGCGGCAAAAGCCAGCGGTTCTCGGCCTTCCAAAGGCTATCATTTCGCCGTCTTGGAGAGCTCGGCGGCCAATTCCTTTGCCTGTCCCGGCGGTATTATCCTGATTACCAAGGGGATGTTGCAGGCCTGTGCCAATGAAGATCAGTTGGCGGCAGTGCTGGCCCATGAGGTGGGTCATGTGGCCAACCGGGATGGCATCGCCTCCATCAGCCAGGCCCGCTGGACCGAAGTTGCCACCACGGCCGGTACTGAGATCGCCAAACAATATGGCGGCACACTGGGACAGGTGGTGGCCCAGTTTGAGGGAGCCATTGACGATGTCTTTAAGACCGTCATCGTCAACGGCTACAGCCGGGCCGCCGAGGAAAACGCCGACCGGGCCGGCGTGCAGATGCTCAAAGGGGCCGGTTATAACCCCGCGGCCATGTCGGCCATCCTCACCGCCATGAGCGCCAAAGGCGGCAGCGGCGGCATCCTGGGAACCCATCCCACGGTTACCGACCGGTTGGATAATATAAAAGTAGTGGCCCAGGAGGCCAATACCCAGATGGAGCCGGCGCGGACGCAGCGCTTTCAGGCCGTCCTGAGGCGTTAGGGATTCATCTCCTTGGCGGCAACCGTCGCTCGTTGAGCACGATGGCAACACCAGGCATCCATACGCGAGGCTTTGCTACCAGCGCCGAGCTCCAGGATTTTCTCTTGACCCTGGAGCCCGGCGGGCTGGTGGTGGTCCCCCACCTGCGGCTGGCCTACCAGGTCTGGCGGCGGCAGCGTCTGGCAGCCCGTTCCCAAGGCCGGGCGGCCTGGGAACCCCTGGCTCTGACCACTCTCAGTGGCTGGTGGCAACAGCTCTGGCACCAGGCCTGGCTGCCCTGCCAACCGTCCACCCTCTGGCAGCGCCTGGTCCTGTGGCTTAAGGTCCTGGAAGCCTTGCCTTTTCAGGGCCAATCCCTGGCTGAGCTCAGTTGGGCGATCCTCCTGGACGAGTCCTTTGACCTGATCCACCGCTATCAACTCCCTCCCCCCGACTCTACCATACTCGCCTCTCCCTTTATTGCCTGGCGGCAGTCCGTTTTTGAGAATTTCACTGCCCAGGCGGCTGGTCAAGGGATCGGCGTCGGAGCCCACATTCCTCTCATGCTCCTTAAGGCTTTGAACGAGGGGAAGCTTAAACTGCCTGATTATATCGTGGTGGTGGGGCTGGAGACGTTGGCCCCCCTGGAAGAGCAATGGCTGCAGGCGGTGGCGCAACAGCGACTGCTGCTGCGAGTCCATGTCTGGGGCCGCCAGGACCATGACCTTCAGCGACAGGCGGTGGCGCTGCCGGACCAACGCCAGGAAATGGAGTGGGTGGCGGCCCGGCTTCTGGACTTGGCCCAGAAAATGCCACTCCACCGGCTGGCCGTCACCGCCGCCAATCTGGAAGACTATCTGCCGGCCTGGCGGCGGCTCATGCGGGAGCTGCTGGGGCCGGCGGTCACCGCCGGCGGCGGGCGCTATAATTTTTCCCTGGGCCCCACCCTGGCTGACTCTGCCCTTTTTCAGGCGGCGCTGCTGCCGCTGCGATTTGTTCTGGGAGGGGAAAAGCGCCAGGACCTCATGGCCTGGCTGCAATCCCCTTATTACGGCGCCTGGCGGGATTGGCACAAGACCGTGTTCTCCTGGGACCGAAACTGGCGGCAGCATAATCTCAGCTACGGTTGGCCGGCCCTTAAAAAGGCCGGGCCGACGGCAGACCGGCCGGAGACCGGCGAGCATCTGGCGGCCCTGATCGACCAGGCCTTGAACCTCCTGCCCACCGAACCGGCAGCCCTTGCCCGGTGGCAGGATTGCCTCACCCGACTCTGGAGCCTCTTGGCCTTTCCCGTCCTGGCCGACAGGGCTGAAGAGGAAGCCTGGCGGCGACTCCAGGGCCTCCTGCACGATTTGGCGGTGGCCGGCGGCCACCGTCCCTGGTCGGCGGCAGCATTGCTGGAATGGTTGCAGTGGGGGGCAGCGCGCCAGGATTTGCCCGGCGACGGCACGTCCGAGGCGGGAATCCAGATCCAGGGCCTTTTGGAGTTGCGGGGTCTGGATTATGACGTCGTTTTCTGCCTGGGACTGGACATGGGCCTTTTCCCGCCGCCGCCCCGAAACCTGCCCTTGTTGACTGTTCAGGAGCGGGCCGCGGTCTGGGGCGGCACCTACATTTCCCAACACCAGTTTGCTGAAATCAGCTATCGCTATCTGCAGGCTGCGGCGCCCCAATTGATTCTGACCCGGCCCCTGGTCTGGCAGGATGAAGAGCAGCTGGCCAGCCCGCTGATTGCCGCCACCGTGGCAGAAGAGAACGTCACCTTTGCCGCCCTCAGCCATCTGGATGCCGGCTGGCTCCGGTCCCCGGCGGTACGGGCTGCCTTCCGCCATCCGGAATCCCAGCCTGACCCACTTCCCGAGGAATGTCTCACCTTACCGTTGCCGGCGCACATCTCGCTGACGGCCCTGGAACGGGCCCTGGCGTGTCCCAGCCAGTTTTTCTATAATGATTTATTGGAGATAGAGCCCCTGCCCGAGGAAGAAAGCGGGCTCACCCCCCTGATGCGGGGCCAGATAGTGCATGAGATTGTTTACCTGTTCACCAAACGGTATGGGGCTGTTGTGGCCGACACCGGTGCTTGGCATGATCACCGGGCCCTGGAATTGCTGCAGGAGGTCGTGACCGAGGTGGCCGGCGCCCATGCAGACGATCCTCATTGGCAGGCAGAGGTCGCCCGGTGGTTGGAGGGCGAGGGCGGGTTGCTGCGGCGTTGGTTGGCCCTGGAGAAAGACCGCTATCAGGAGGGGTGGCGGTGGCTGGCCCAGGAACAGAAATTCGGCGGTCTCCGCCTTCCGGGGTGGCCCACCCTGATCCAAGGGCGCATTGATCGTCTGGACCGGCATCCCACGGCCGGCGTCATCCTCTGGGACTACAAAACCGGGGACATATTGAGCAAGAGGGCCCTCTTGGAGGAACGCCGGCATTTCCAATTGGTGGGGTATCTGGCTGCCGTCCAGCAAAAATGTCTCCGCCTGCCAGGCCGGCAAGCTCTCCGGGCCGGGATCATTGGCCTCAAATCCAGCCGTTCGGATCACCTCAAATTCGAGGATTTTAAACTAACCGCCGCTGACTGGGAGGCGTTGTTGGATCAAAAAGTGCAAACCCTAGGTGAGGTCGGC
>CALGOE010000163.1 GCA_937958145.1 uncultured Desulfobacca sp. | reverse complement strand
ATCGGACCACGGCGGAAGCCGGCGGCCGGGACAGCGACCCGGCCGTCCCCCTGGTCCTCATCCAAACGGGGGCGAATCTGGGTTTTGGCGGCGGCAACAATGTAGGGCTGCGCTATGCCTTGGCCCGGGGCGAGGCGGCATATGTCTGGCTCCTCAATAACGACACCGTGGTCGAGCCGGACGCCCTCACCCGGGTGGTGAGTCGGGCCGAAGCCGATCCGAAGGCTGGCGCGGTGGGGTCTTTACTTCTGGACTATCACCAGCCGGAGAGAATCTCTTCATTGTGCGGCAAGCGTTTGAAACACTGGCTGGGGATGGTGCACTCCCCCTTTCCAGGGCGACGTCTGAGAGAAGTCCCGGAGGATCCTCCCTCCTTAGATTATATTGAGGGGGCCGCCTGTTTGGTGCCAACTTTTATCCTCCGCCGGTCAGGCCTCTTTGATCCTGGCTTTTTCCATTTTTGGGAGGATGTGGATTTCTGTCAGCGCATTGTGGCGGCTGGCTGTCATTTGATCTGCGAGCCCCTCAGCATAGTCTATCACAAGGAAAAAACCAGTGTGGGGGGGCACAGCCCGCAATCGGAATACTATGAATTCTATTATGGGGTCATTTATTACCGCAAGCATTTTCCCCCTGCGCGGGTCTTTGCGGTAACTTTGGTGAAACTGTCCCTAAAGGTGATAATTCGTCTCTGGCGGCGGCAGTGGAATCGGATACCCTACCTTTTGCGGGCCTGCCGAGACGGTCTAATCCACACCGCAAGAGCCTTATGATCGCCACGTCGCTCTTCGCCCTCGGACTTGTGTTGTTGCCTTTTAATGACCTTCCCCTATTAGGAAATATTTTTGGGGAATTGAGTTCAGAGGGAGCCTTTCCTCCTATGTTCCTTTTGGTTGTCTTCTTTATCTTTCGGGAAAAGTTTTCCTTTTATCTCCCCCGAGTAGGGGGGGTAATCTTCCTTTTGCTGTTTTTGGGCATAGCCCTCCTTTCCGGTATGGTGAACAGCTCCCAGATCCTCCAGGCGCAATTTTTCGGGCGTTCCGGCAGTTCTAAATTTTTCTTGCAAATGCTCGTATTGCTTTTTGGAGTAGGGGTAGCCATCACCAGCTTTAATTTAATGCACCTGGGCATCATTAATTTAAAGAAGGTGCGCCGCTGGCTGACCATTAGTTTCCTCATAGCCGGAACTTACAGTTTATTTGAAATCTTTTTCTTGTTAGGAGCTTCTTGGGCTGATATTTTAATAAAGATAATCAGCCCACTAATCCATTCTGAAGAGGGTGGGCTTTTGATGACCGAAAGGCTGTGCTCAGTCACTGGAGAGCCCTCATATTTTGGAATGTATGGCGCCCTTGTACTCCCCTGGTTACTAAGTTATCTATTCACAGAGAGAATGCGGTGGCCCTTTGTCCTTCTGACCTTGTATCTGATTGCCCTCATGCTTCTCAGTCTCTCCCGGCTGGCTTACGCCATGTTGTTGCTTTTAGCGCTCCTCCTCTTCTACTTCTGTCTTCGCAGCCGGATAATCTCTGTGCGCGCTGCCATTTTGAGTGCGCTTTTGGTTGGGGTCACCGTTGCCGCCAGCTTCTCCTTCCTCGGAAAAATTGCGGGGGTAGATGAAGAGGTTCTCCAATCAGGAGTGATCCTCACCCTAACTAGTAAGGAAAACCTTTCAAATATCTGCCGGTTCGGCACCCAAGTGGCCGCGGTGTCCATGGGCCTCGATTATCCCCTGCTTGGAACAGGGCTAGGCCAATTCCCCTTTTATATGGAAAAATATCTCCCTACTTGGGCCATGGTCAGTCCGGAAATTCGGGAGTATCTTCACGGAGAAGGGCTCCCCCGGGTACATGGCATGTATGCCCGGATCTTTTCTGAGCTCGGGGGAGTGGGATTGGCATTGTGGCTGGCCTTCTTTTTGACTATTCTGCGGACTACCTACAAGACCGTTCGCCATTCTTCTGCCCAGCGTTTCGACTGGTTGGGTTTGGCCTTGGTCCTTAATCTTGTGGCCTTGGCGGCATTCGGTTTTAGTATCGCCACCTTCCGGAAGTTGGAGATGTGGGTTATCTTCGGGTTGGCTTGGGCCTATTGTATTGCTGGCCCACATTCAGGTAAGAGTCGACAAGTCTCATAGAATACAATGACCTTTTCAGGTATAAGATTTGGCGCGGCGATTTCTTTTAGCGTTTGCCCACTCCCATCCCTAACCGCCCACCAACGGCGTTAAGATCGATATGCTCGGCTTCCCTGCATGCCATGAGGGATCTAGTATAAGGGTGGACCTATGATGATCGTCTATGAAGAGGCAGCCGAACGGGCCGCAATCCTGGAGGAGGAGTTAAGGCTGGGTTTTTTTAAAAACATCCCTCGGCAGCTGACCCTTTCCTCAGCCTTCACCAGGTCTTTCCTTTTCAGATAGATTACCCCGTGTGGCCGCAGTGGGCTGAGGTGACTGGCCTGAGTCCGCCCGGAACCCATCATGACGTTATGTCCGAAGGAACTCAGGTATTTCTCATGGCGGCTGCTTTGCCAAAAAATGTGTAGGCTCCTTTATTTGATTACCTGCTCAATCTTAATAATTATTATTTTTTCTCTCTGGTCGCTAGTAATTTATTGAGGATATTTTTGTCTTCTTAGAAAGGATGCTGTTCCACCGCTTTGAACGGCAACGGATTACCCCTTTCTCGGCCCATAACTTTCAGGTTCCTTTCAGTTTGGCTTAAATGCCATAGACCCCTATGTCATTACGTTCCGATGTGAGCCACATTTCATCTTTACCGGTTCCCTCAATCTTTCAGACACTTGGCAAGGAGTCCGAAGGTTCACAGAGCGTCTCCTGCAGCACCTTTATGGGGACTTACCCGGGAGTCTTTTCGACTATTGCATGGCGCCGATCTCAGGAATCGGCGGCCTCTTATCTGGCAAGCTTCCTTGGAAGCAGATTGACCATCGATGTCCCGAGATTTGCCTTTTAAGAGAGTCGGACATATATGTTAGTTGCATTCTGAGGGGTGCAGCGGTAAAAATCATAACCTTATTTTCTCTTTGTTATGCGCTACCAATTGTAGTCACCCTAATTGCAACTTAGGGTTTGGCCTCGATTCCGGAGATAACCTTTTAGTTGTCCGGTAGTGAAGCAAATTTCTGGCGGACGGTTAGCGTTTATCACGTGAGGCAGATATTGAATCTCCTTTTGCTGCGGCCGCTGGAAAATATTTCCACTATGCTTTTGAAAAGGGTCTCTGAAGCCCGCTCTCTGCCCTTTTTCCCCTTGGCGTTATTCCCAGGCCCTAGTCCATACTAAGCAAACAATTTTACCCCGGATTATTCACGAAAAAGCTTAAAAAGGCATAGGGTATCCGCCAAGATGCTGTTGTCGCTCAACAAACAACTCCTTAGCCAGCATACCCTATGGAAACCGTCTGCCATAACCAGCTCTTCTTTGAAAGCCTTTTTAAC
>CALGOE010000162.1 GCA_937958145.1 uncultured Desulfobacca sp. | reverse complement strand
TCCGACATTCCGGCGGTCACCCACGTCGACTACTCGGCCCGCATCCAGACGGTCCACCGCGAAACCAACCCGCGGTACCACGCTCTGCTCGGCGCGTTTCGGGAGAGGACCGGGTGTCCCGTCATCGTCAACACCAGCTTCAATGTCCGGGGGGAACCCATTGTCTGCACGCCGGAGGATGCGTACCGTTGTTTCCGGCGGACGGAAATGGATTTCCTGGTGCTGGGCGACTATCTTTTTGATAAAAAAGAGCAACCGGCCTGGGAAGATACGGATCATTGGCAGGAAACGTTTGAGTTGGATTGATGTTACAAGGGAAGAGGGGAAGGGGAACAGGGATCAGGAAAGCCCGGAACCTCAACCTTCTTGCCATCTTAAGGAGTGTTGCGCATGTCCCTTGTGGGCGATCTCTGGGGTTTTTTGCGGGAGCGGAAAAAATGGTGGCTGTTGCCGGTCATCATTGTATTGTTGTTCTTTGGCATCATCATTGCCCTGGCCAGCGGGTCGGCCATTGCGCCGTTTATTTATACCCTCTTCTAATCCACCCCGTTCTCGCCCTGAGACAGCTGTCGTCCAGGTCGCCCCGCCCGGGTTGGTGGGATTATGCCCACGGTTGCCCACGTAGCCGCTGAGCTCTTCCCGGTGCCGCCCATTCGCGGCGGCGCCGCGGAATTGTTCATTGAGCAGGTGGCGGCCCGGTTGTCAGGCTGGCGGTCGCTTATCATCTGCCGCGGCGATCCGGAATTGCCGGCGCGGGAAGCGCACGGGCCGGTAAGGTATATCAGACTGCCCCTTTCGGGATGGCGCTTCCGGCTTTATAAACGGTATCGGACTCTGCTGCCGTTCTATGACCGGCAGGTGCTGCGGGTGCTAACAGAGACGGGCCCGGACCTGGTACACGTCCATAACCGGCCGCTGCTGGCCCAATACCTGCAGCAGCACCTGCAAGGCCGCATCCCGGTCCTGTTGCATCTCCATAATTTGTCGGAATCTTTGGGCCGGCGGGAGCGGCCGCCCGTAGGCACCCCTATCCCCGTAGCCGCCTGTGTGGCCTGCAGCCGGTTTGTCCTGGAGCGGGAGCGGGGCCGGTTGGGGTTGGGGGCGCAGCGTCATTTTGTGGTATATAACGGCGTTGACCCGGCCCAATTCTCCTGCCGTTGGCAAGAGCCGGGGCTGGGCCAGGCGGTGCGGCAGCGTTATGGTCTGGGCCCGGAGCCGGTAGTGCTCTTTGTGGGGAAGGTCCGGGAGAGCAAGGGCGTGGGGGTGCTGCTGGCCGCCATGTCCCGGGTGTGGTCCCATTTTCCCGCAGCTGTGCTGCTGTTGGCCGGCGGCACCGAATATGGGCGGGGCCGCACCGACCGGCAGACGCCCTTTTATCGCCGTTTGCAGGAGGAGATCCGGCAGGCGGCCGGCCGGGTGATCCTGACCGGCTTCATCCCGCCGCAACAGATCGCGGCCGTGTATCAGGCCGGGGATGTTTTTGTGGGACCGTCCCAGGTGGAGGAAGGGTTGGGGATCGTCTTTTTGGAAGCTGCGGCCAGCGGCCTTCCCATTCTTGCCAGCACAAGGGGCGGCATTCCCGAGATCGTCCGCCCGGGTCTGAACGGTCTGTTGTTAGAGCGTCATGATGATGCCCAGGAATTGGCCGAACATCTGATAACCTTATTGTCAGACCCGGCGCGGCGTGAGACCCTGGGCCGGCAGGGCTGCCAGTGGGTGCGGCAACAGTTTACCTGGGACCATGTCGCCCGGCGGTTAGTGGGCGTGTATGAGACGATCCTGGGGCAGCGAGCCGGGGTAGAGGTTGACCATGTCCCGTAACCTGCGCCTGCAATTGGCCACACGCTGGCTGCGGTGGCGCCAGGGCCGGCAGCCGGTGCGCGCCTGGAGCCAATGGCGGCCCGAGGCGGGGCAGCGGGTTTTATTAATCAACTCAACGGCCTTGGGCGACCTCCTTTTTTCCACCCCCGCCATCCGGGGGCTGGCCGAGCATTTTCCGGACTGGCAGATCGATATCCTGGTCCAGCCTGGGTTGCTGTCCCTGGTGGCCGCTGACCCCTGCCTGCACCGGTGTTGGGCCTATCCGGCCGGGCTGCTGGGCTGGTGGCGCCTGGCCCGAGCGTTACAGGCGCAGAAGTATGATGTGGTCATCATCCTGCACGGCAATGACCCCGAGGCCACCCTCCTGGCCCATTCCACAGGGGCGCCGTTTATCCTCGGCTCGGCCCACAGCCCTTTGCATTTTGCCTATTCGTGGGCAGTGCCGCGGCATAGTCTGGCTGAACATGCCATCGAGCGCCGGCTGAATTTTGTCCGGCGGTTGGGGGTGGAGGTGCAGGAGAAACAGATGGCCGTTTTTCTGCCGGCTGAGGTTCGAGAGCGGGCCGCAGGGCTTTTGGTTGAACATTGTGGAGGGCTGCCGCAGGTGCTCATCGCCCTCCATCCCGGCGGCTCCGATGCTTATAAACGCTGGCCGGCCCAGCGCTTCGGGGAATTGGCCCGGTGGCTGGTCCGCGCCTACGACGCCCAGTTCCTTATTCTTGGCACAAGCCGGGAGCGGTCCCTGGGAGAAGAAGTGGCTCAAATGGCAGGGGCGCCGGCGCTGGTCACCGCCGGCAACTTTGATCTCCTGACGGCAGCCGGTCTGCTCAGCCATTGTCATCTGTTGGTGGGCAACGACAGCGGCCCCTTCCACCTGGGTCTGGCCCTAAAGGTGCCCAGCCTCGGTCTGTTCGGGGCCGATGCCCCGGAACGCGTCGGTCCTTATCAGGTGCCCTGGGGCCGGGCCATTTTCAAGGCGGAAGCCTGCCCCCGCGACCCCTGCGTAACCAGAAAATGTCCCCGCCCCGTCTGCCTGGAGGCCATCCAGACCGAGGAGGTCTGTGGCCTCCTGCAAGAGTGGTGGGAACCCAACTTTCTTGCGCCGCGGGACAGAAGAAATGTCTGAACCAATCTGGAAACAAACCGGGCGAGCCCTCTTCCGCTGGTATCTGCACCGTTTTCCCTGGCGTGACGGCAAGGTCCGGCTCTATAACGCCTGGCAGGAAGTCCTCCTGCCCTCGAGTCGGTTGGCGACGGCTCACCTTGATCCTGGTTTTTGCCTGCGCTGCGACCTCGCCGATCCGGAACAACGGAAGATCTACTTTTTCCAGGAGTATCATGAACGCTATGAGGCCCGCCTCATCCAGACGGCCCTCAAGTCGGGGGACAGCTTTTGGGACGTGGGCGCCAATATCGGCTATTTTGCCCTTTTGGCCGCCACCGTGGTCGGTCCCCAGGGTTGCGTCGTGGCTTTCGAGCCAGGACCGCGGGCTTTCCAGGAGCTGCAGGAGAATATCGCCATAAATAATTTCGGTCAGGTAGTGGCCGTGCCTTTGGCCGCCTCGGATCAGGTCGGCTCAGCCAGGTTATATCTGGCCAAAGATCAGGCTGATACCGGGGCCAACCTCTTTCAGGGCGGTGAACGCCGTGACTGGGAGGAGGTCCGGACCATCCCCCTGGATATCTTTTGGCAGCAGAACCCTTACCCCCCGCCACACTTTTTAAAGGTTGACGTGGAAGGGGCAGAGTTGGCCGTGCTGCGCGGGGCCGCCACCCTGCTGCGGGATCATGCCCCCCTGCTTTTGCTGGAAATGGAGGACAAAACCCTGGGGCCGGCCGGCGTCAGCAAACAGGATATTGCCGATTTCCTGGCGCCGCTGGGCTACCAGGGGGCCTATCTTCATAAAGGCCGCTGGCATCGGGCGTCTGTTCTGTCTCAGGCCAAAGGACGCAATATCTTCTGGTTCCAGCCTGATCAGCCCCGGCACCGCCAGGTCCTGTCGGATTTAGGATTAGCAGCCTGACCGCCCGGTAAAGAGTGCTTCCAAGGGGTAAACCATCCTCCCCCCGCCCTTGACCCCAAAACAGTTGTGTTCAATGGAAATGTTTTCATTGTTTGGCGGCGTAATGGCAACTATCCAGATTTGTATTACCTTCAATGAATTTTTCATTTTGTCCATGGAAAATTGAGAAAAAAGCCCTAAAAGGGAGAGGGAAATCTCGGCGCGGCCAAATAAAGTTGACAAGACTTCCGCAGGTGTGCTAAGAGCTTTATTAATTTGCCATTTATTGTTTGGGGCGGTGCTCACCGGTGTGACCCGATTTTGCCTTTATCTTGGCATCGGCCCCCTTGCCTTCCTCGTCTCCTGCTGACAAGGCCGCCCACGGGACGATTGTCTGGAAAGGAGTTTTATGAAAAGGATGCACATGTTGCCGGTTTTGCAGCGGGTGGCTTTCCTGCTGGCCGGGATCCTTTTGGTGGGTGTCTGGGTGACCGGGGCCCCGGCCTCCGAACAGTCGGAACTACTCCTGGCCCGAGGGAACAAACTGTATCTGGATGGCGATTACCTCGGGGCCCAGAGAGATCTGCGGCAGGCCGCCGACCTTGATCCCACGAATCCGGAAATCCGGGTGTTGTTGGGGTTGAGTTACTTTGTTACCCAGGGGTACAGAGAGGCGGAAATTGAGTTTGCCGAAGCCGTGCGCCTTGACCCCGCCGTTCCCCGGGGCAAACTGTATCTGGGCGTCACCGCCTTTTATCTGGGCAAGTTGCAAAAGGCGGAACGCCTGCTGAAAGAGGCGCATGCCCTCAATCCCCACGATCCCTTGGTGCTCTATTACCTCAGTCTCATTGCATCGCAACGACAGCTCCCGGACGAGGCCCGGCGGCGTTTCCAGCAGGCCGTGGCCCTGGGGCCGGAGTATCAGGGGCCGTTCCAAAACTATCAGCGCCGGTTGACCCGAACCCAGCGCTACAGTCCGGAAAAGCCCTTTTATGTGGGATTCTCCACCGGCATTGAATACGACGATAATTTCAAGATCCTTCCCGACCAGATCAATCTGCCCTTTTCCGGCCGTTATCCCGGCAGCAAGGGCTCGTGGCGGGTTCCCATTGTCTTGGAGGCCGGCTACCGGCCCATTCTCCAGGACCAGTGGGAGGCGGGGCTGGATTACTCTTTTTACAGCGGCAATAATTTTACTATTGATAACTTTAACTTCCTGACCAACCGGGCCGAACTCTTTGCCAAGTATCGCCACGGGGAGTTCGCCCTGCGCCCCTGGTACGGCATTGATGTGGCCCTTAAGGCTTTGGAGCGCTATTCTTTTACCAACAGCGCCGGTCTGACGGCCAGTTGGCAGCACAGCGACCTGTTGAATCTGGACCTGACCTACCAGTTTCAAAACCGCAGCTTCCGGTATCGTGTGGTGCCGGTCTACAATCGCAGCGGTTATGTCAATGAAGTGGGGCTGTTTCAGACCTTTTTCTTTGGCAACAAGGCTGCCTGGCGGTTGGGCGGGCTGTTCGCCCGGGAACTGACCGACGGCGTCAACTGGGACAATAAAAGCTTCTCGTTCCTCACCGACGGCACGGTCAATCTGCCCTATCAGTTGAATTTTTGGGCCTTTTTTCAATACAGCCGCTATAATTTTGATAATACCGATACCTTTGCCGGTGTACGGCAACATCAGAATTATTACCAGGTGAGCGTCCAGCTCCGGCGGGCGCTGACCAGCTATCTGGACGTCATCGCCGGTTATACCCACGTCAGCCAGCGGTCAAATATCCCCGATTTTACGTATGACCGCAATATTTATCAGCTCTTGCTCTATGCCCGCTATTAAGCCGGACGGAGACAAAAGGACCAAGCCATGCCCAAGAAACAAGGTGTGATGATACTTTTGGCAGGGTTTTTCATGCTGCTCTGGGTTGTGAGTGCAGGAACGGTCTGGGCCCAGGAGGCAAAAGAAGTGGCCGAACTCATTGCCATTACCGGTCAGGCCGAAGTGAAAACGGCCAATGCTTCCTACCGGCCGGCCCAGGTGCGGGATAAACTGCGGGTGGGCGATACGGTCCGCACCCTGGAAAAATCCCGGGCCAAGCTGCTGTTTCAGGATGAAAGCGTGACGGTGCTGGGGGAAAAAACCACGCTGGAAATCAGCCAATTTCTCTTCAACAGCCGCACCCAGGAGCGGACCGGGGTGTTGAAAACCATTGAGGGGAAAATCCGTTTTATCGTCCAGAGAATTTCCGGCGCGCCGCAACCGGCCATGACCATCGAATCGGAAGTGCTCTCGGTGGGCGTTCGCGGCACCGACGGCATTCTGGAAACCGGTTCACAGCATAAAGTCTACCTGCTGGAGTCGGAGAACCCTCTGTCGGTCAAGAATAAATTTACCGGCCAGACCATGGACTTGCCGCCCATGCAATTTATCATTGCCGATAAGAAAAAACCCTTTCAGATCAACCCCATTACCCCGGAACTGTTGGACAGCCTGCTGCAACAATTCCGTTTGACCTATGATTTTACCCCGAAAAATCTGCTGTCACCGGGAGCACCGCCGGAAACGGCGACGATGACCGGTCCGGGGCAGGGTGAGGGCGTCACTTTGCCGCCGGTGACCCAGCCACCGCTGCCGACGTTACATTTTGGCGGACAGGGCGGGAAGAGCGGTCCACCACAACCACCAGGGCCCAGTCCGCAGCCGACACCGGGACCGGAATGATCGCCAATTATTGATATGGTGTGGATAGTGCATGATAACCAAAGGCCCGACCTTACAGGAGGTCGGGCCTTTGGTTTGCCCAATCTTGCTGGCGGCGCCACCGTCAGCGAGGGGTGCATCAATCAGAGATAGGCTGATCCTTCAGGGATTCCAGATGTTCCTCCAACTCCGGCGGCAGTTCCCCGCCGGCGGGGGCCTTATGCCGGATCCGCTTGACGAATTCCGGGTCCTCGATCTCGTGGTGCTCCGGCACGACGCTTAACAGGTAGGTTTTGTCTGATTGGCGGCGGTCAAAACGGTGCACCACCAGCTCCACCTCCTGCCATTCCTGGGCTGCGGCCAAGAGCGCGGCGGCCAGATGAAGGGCTTCCTCCCGGGAGAGCCTGACCCCGACGGTTTTTAAATCGGCATAGGCTGCCTCCGATTCCTTGGGGTAAATCTGCTGGCAGCGGATGTGGGTATCAACACTTAATGTTGTTAATGGCTTTTTGGGCATCGTCTTCCTCCTTCAGGCGATCCCGCGGGCAGGAAACCGCCGGGGCAGGGATGCGCCCTGCCCCCGGGGCCATACCTTTTACAGGGCCTTGCTGGCCGCCTTGCCTTTTTCCTTGATCACGGCATGCGCTGCGGCCATGCGGGCGATGGGAATGCGCATGGGTGAACAGGAGACATAGTTTAAGCCGATCTGATGGCAGAACTCAATGGCCTGAGGCTGGCCGCCGTGTTCGCCGCAGATGCCGATCTTCAAATTCGGCCGGGTCTGCCGCCCTTCCTTCACTGCCAGTTCCATCAGCCGTCCCACCCCCAGGACATCCAGGATCTCAAAGGGATTATCCCGGAGAATGCCCAAGGTATTGTAAATGGGCAGGAATTTGTTCTCGGCGTCTTCCCGGGAGAAGGAGAAGGTGGCCTGGGACAGGTCGTTGGTCCCGAAGGAGAAGAATTCGGCGATTTCCGCGATCCGGGAGGCCCGCAGGCAGGCCCGCACCACTTCCATCATGGTTCCGTATTTATAGGGTATTTTCACATTATAGCGTTTTTCCACCTCGGCATGGATGCGTTCCGCCCGTTCTTTGACCCACTGCAATTCGACGCTGGTGCAGACCTGGGGGATCATGACCTCGGGACGGGCGTCGATTTTATCCCGCAGGGCCAGGGCGGTGGCTTCGAAGATGGCCTGGAGCTGCATGTCATAAATCTCGGGGAAGGAGATGCCGCAGCGCACCCCCCGGTTGCCCAACATGGGGTTCACTTCGGTCAGCACCCGCAC
>CALGOE010000161.1 GCA_937958145.1 uncultured Desulfobacca sp. | reverse complement strand
CAGGGCAAGAGCCTGCTGCCGGCCGGGGTGGTGGGGGTGCATGGCCGTTTCAGTGCCGGCGCCCCGGTGCGCCTGGTGGACACCAGCGGGGCGGTCATCGGCGTCGGTCTCAGCAACTATTCGGCCAGCGATCTGGCCTGCATCAAGGGCCTAAAGACCTGTAATATTCAGCAATCCTTAGGCTATAAGGGCTATGATGAGGTCGTGCATCGGGATAACATGGTCATATTTTCGGAAACGAACACGCCGGACTAAAACCGGTGGCCAAGCCCTGGACGATTTTTATCATTCTGAGCCCGGCCAGGAATCCTGTCTTGCCAATGAGATAAAAGATCCGTGGCTGAATCGATCATTGACCATTACCAACTCTCAGAAAGGTGTCTGCCCATGAGTCTTGCCGCCCTAGTTACCAAGATGGCCCAGGAGGCCAAGATGGCCGCCCGTCAGGTGGCGGTCCTGTCCAGTACCGTGAAAAATCAGGCCCTGGCAGCCATGGCCGGGGCGCTGGAAGAGCAACGGCAACTGATTCAGGCCGAAAATCAAAAGGATATCGCTGCCGCGCAGCAGCAGGGTTATCCGGCGGCCTTCATTGACCGCTTGACTCTGTCGGATAAGGTCATCAATGCCATGGTGCAGGGTCTGCACGATGTCATGCACCTGCCCGATCCGGTGGGCGCGGTTACTGCCATGTGGCGCCGGCCCAACGGTCTGTTGGTCGGGCGCCAGCGCATCCCCCTGGGGGTCATTGGGTTCATTTATGAATCCCGGCCCAACGTCACGGTGGATGCCGCCGCCTTGTGCCTGAAAAGCGGCAATGCCGTTATCCTGAAAGGGGGCAAGGAGGCCATCCACTCCAACCTGGTGCTAAGCCGCCTCATGGGTGCAGCCCTGGAGCAGGCCGGCGTGCCGGCGGCGGCCGTGCAGGTTGTCCCCACCACGGAACGGGAAGCAGTGGTCGAGCTGCTGAAACTGGACGATTACCTGGATATTATCATCCCCCGGGGCGGCGAGGGGCTGATCCGGTTCGTCGCCGAGAATTCCCGCATTCCTGTGCTGAAACATTACAAAGGGGTGTGTCATATTTTTGTGGATGCCGAGGCTGACCTGGACATGGCCGAGACCATCTGTTTCAACGCCAAGGTACAGCGGCCCGGCGTCTGTAATGCCATGGAGACC
The DNA here is from genome assembly GCA_937958145.1 of uncultured Desulfobacca sp. Taxonomy (GTDB): domain Bacteria; phylum Desulfobacterota; class Desulfobaccia; order Desulfobaccales; family Desulfobaccaceae; genus Desulfobacca. The sequence goes on along the minus strand of CALGOE010000161.1, from coordinate 5,848 downwards.
CTGCTCATTCACGAGGCGGTGGCTCCTGCTTTTATTCCCCGCATGTTCGCCCGTTTCCGGGAGGCCGGCGTGGAATTGCGGGGCTGCCCCCGGACCGTGGCCCTGGATGCCCAGGTAAAGCCGGCCAGCCCCGAGGATTGGGGCTATGAGTTCCTGGACCTGATCCTGGCGGTAAAGATCGTGCCTGATCTGGACGCGGCTCTGGATCACATCGCCCGATACAGCTCCAACCACACCGAGGCCATTGTTACCCAGAACTATGCCCGGGCCCAACGCTTTTTGCATGAGGTGGATTCCTCGGTGGTGCTGGTAAACGCCTCCACCCGCTTCAATGACGGCGGCGAACTGGGTTTGGGGGCCGAGATCGGGATCAACACCTCCAAACTGCATGCCTTCGGCCCCATGGGTCTGGAGGAGTTGACCACTACGAAATTTATTGTTTTCGGCTCCGGGCAGATTCGAGGCTAGCGACCGGCCGTGCGTCTGGGTCTTTTTGGCGGCACCTTTAACCCCATCCACCTCGGCCACTTGCGGGCGGCCGAGGAGGTGAGCGAGTTTCTGGCTCTGGACCGCCTCCTCTTTATTCCAGCGGCCCGACCGCCCCATAAGAATGCCACGGCGGTGACGCCCTTTGCCGTGCGTCTGGAGATGGTCCGCCTGGCCGTTGCCGATCACGAGCGTTTCGAGGTCTCTGACCTGGAAAATCAACGGCCTGACAAATCTTACTCCATCGATACCCTCCGCTGGTTCCGGAAGGAATATGGCGACGCCGCGGATATTTTCTTCATCGTTGGTCTGGATGCCATGTTGGAGATCGAGACCTGGCGGGAGTATCGCAACCTCTTTCCGCTCTGCCATTTTGTCGTGCTGGACCGTCCGGGGTATGCGGCGGCGGAGCTGCACCATCTCCTCTGCCGGAAACTGGGCTGCCAGGCCGAGCCGGACGGCCAGATATTTCACCATCCCAGTGGTCAACGCATCTATTTCCGCGCCATCACCCGTTTGGACATTTCCTCCACCCAGATCCGCCGCCTGGCAGCCCAGGGCCGGTCCCTGCGCTACCTCTTGCCGGACCAGGTGCGGAGATTTATATTAAAGTATAAGCTTTATGCCTAAAGGAGAGAGAATACGCTCAAAAAGAACCCGACCATAGAAGCGGCGGCCAAGGTTGACGTGTGTGTCCGCACCCTTTTGGCCAAAAAGGCTCAAGATGTGGTCGTCCTGGATGTCCGCAATCTTACCTCCATTGCCGATTTTTTTGTGATCTGCTCCGGCAATTCGCACCGGCAGGTGAGCGCCCTGGCCGGCTATGTGGAAGAAGCCCTGAAAAGCCAGGGAGTGCGGCCGTTAGGGGTCGAAGGCTCCCAGGAGGCCCGTTGGATCCTGTTGGATTGCAGCGATGTCATTGTGCACATTTTCTATCAACCTTGGCGGGAATTTTATGATCTTGAGGGGCTCTGGTTGGAAGCGCCCCGGGAATTCCCCACGGCCTTAGAAGCCCGCCCGAGCTGAACCCGGCGCGCCTGCAAGGGAGATGAGCCATGCTCAGGTCAATCCGCACCGGCCCGCTGCTGGTGCCGTTGTGCCTGATTCTGTGTATTTCGTTGACCGTGCCCCCTCCGGCCTGGGGTTTTTTCGGCTCCCTGACCATTGAGAAGGAAAAAGACCTGGGGGAGGAATTCTGCCTCCTGCTGCAACAATATTACCCCCTGGTCCGGGATCCCTACCTGAACGCCTATATCAATACTGTGGGGCAGAACCTGGTCAAACAACTGGGCCCCCAGCCTTTCCAATATCGCTTTTTCATCCTTGAGGACCCCAGCTACAATGCCTTTGCCGTGCCGGGCGGTTATATCTTTGTGAACTCCGGGATCATCCGTCTCATGGACCGGGAAGATGAGCTGGCCGGGGTCTTGGCCCATGAAATCACTCACGTGCATCAACGGCACATGGCCAAGCGCATGGAAAAGGCCAAGTTTACCACCATTTCCACCCTTTTGGGGGCTTTGGCCGCCGTCCTGCTGGGCGGCACCCTGGCCGCCCCCATCCTCATGGGTGCGGCCGCCGGCGCTGAGACCGCCATGTTGGCCTACAGCCGGGAGGACGAAAAAGAAGCAGACACCCTGGGGTTCAAATGGCTGACCATGGCCCAATATGATCCCCATTATATGATGACGGTTTTCCGCAAGATGGACCGGCAACGCTGGTTTGAGCCCGGCAATATACCGGTTTATCTCAAAACTCATCCCGAGCTGTCGAGCCGGATTGTTGACCTGGCACACTTGACCGACAGCCATCAGGTGCCGGAGCGTCAGAATAAACCGCCGACGCCCGACTTTATCTACTTTAAACAACGCCTGGAAGCCCTGTACGGCAATCCCCACCGGATGAAGCGGGAACTGCTCATCCGGCTGTCTCAGGAGCCGGATAATGTGCCGCAACGCTATTGCCTGGCTCTGGTTTATAAACGCCTGGGAGATCGACAGGCTGCACTCCAGGCCTATCAGCAGGCCCTGGCCCAGGATCCGGATAATGACCTGATCAAGCGGGATCTGGCCATCTTTTACTACGAGGCCAATAAAATCCAGGAAGCCCAGAGCCTCCTGCAGGAGCTCCTGCGACGCCATCCCCGGGATGAGGTTTCCCTCTACTACCTGGGCCTGATCCTGCAGAACCGCCGCCAACTGGACGAGGCCCTGGCCATCTTCGAAAGGCTGCATGCCCTCAACCCCGGTTTCATCGAGGTCTATTACAACCTGGGCACGCTTTACGGCCAGAAACAGCGCCTCGGCTTGGCCCATTATTATCTCGGGCGCCACTGCCGCCTGGCCAAGGACCTGCCCACCGCCCTTTTTCACTTCCGGAAGGCGGTGGAACATATGTCGCCGGCTGATAGATTATATGGGGAAGCCCGGCTGGAGATCGCCCGTCTGGAACGCCTGAAGATCAGAGTGCGCTAAAAGCTGTTGCAAAATCCTGGAAGCTTGTTATGTCTAAAGGCTGAATGGCAAGAAACCTGTCTTGGCCACCGGATTGTGCTCCTGTGCTTGGTTCGGGAGCACCAGAAGCAAACTTTGGCCACAAGCTGTGATCACTCCCTGGTATTGCCGAGGTTGTGTTATGCCCATCTATGAATACCAGTGCACGGCCTGCAAAGCCATTTCCGGTTTTCTGATCCTGAACCGGGATGAACCCTTTGTTCCGGTCTGCAAACGCTGCGGCGGCCGGGAACTCGTCCGGGTCCTCTCCCGGGTGCACGTCCGTCTGTCGGAGGAAACCCGCCTGGATCGCCTGGCCGATCCATCCCGTTTGGGAGGCCTGGACGAAAACGACCCCAAGGCCATGGCCCGCTTCATGAAAGAAATGGCTGCAGCCACCGGCGAAGACCTGGGCGCCGAAGACATTGACCAGATGATGGAGGAAGCGGCTACGGCCGGTGATGAGGAGGGCGGGGCCGGCGCGGCCGACGATGATGATTTTTAATGGCGCCGCTCGGCCCCCTGCCGGGCGGCTTACCCCCTGCCGCCGCCAGACCGCCATGAACACCGGCAGATCCCCCTTCATCTTTGAACATACAATCAATTCCTTCCTAATAAATTTTTCTAGCAGATAAAAATCCCTGCAGACATTTGCCGCCAGTTGTGATAACCTCAGGGCGCAGGATTTTGCACTGTATTTATAAATAAGATGAGGTCTGTGGTTATGAAAAGATTTGCAGTGGTTTTCGTTATTTTCTTGGCGGTGGCAATGTGCAGCCAGTTCCCGGTGCAGGCCGCGGAGCCGCCAGGGGTGCCGGTGCTCTGTTACCATCGCTTCGGCCCCAGGTTTGCCGACAGCATGACCACGACGACGCCGGTATTTGAGGCCCAGTTAAAATGGCTGCAGGAGAACGGCTATACGGTGATTCCCTTGCGGACCCTGGTGGACTATCTCCTGGGCCAGGGACCGCCGCCGCCCCCCAAGGCGGTGGTCATCACTGCCGACGACGCCCATAAAACCGTTTATACCGATATGCTGCCGTTGGTCAAGAAGTATAATATCCCGGTCACCATCTTCGTCTACCCTTCCGCCGTTTCCCGGGCTGACTACGTCATGACCTGGGAGCAGCTGAAAGAGTTGCAGGATACCGGCCTGTTTGATCTCCAATCTCATACGTTCTGGCACCCCAATTTCAAGAAGGAAAAAAAGAAGCTCAAACCGGAGGAATACCAGAAGCTGGTCCATGATCAGTTGACCAAGTCCAAGGCCTCCCTGGAGAGACGCTTCGGCAAGACGGTGGATATCCTGGCCTGGCCCTTCGGCATTTACGATGAGGAGCTGGAGCAGGCCGCGGCCAAGGCCGGTTATGTGGCCGCCTTCAGTATCGAGCGCCGGTTGGCCAACCCGTCGGAGCGGATCATGGCCCAACCCCGCTACATCATTACCGAAGTTGACAAAGTCAAGGGTTTTGCCGCCATGGTCAGCGGCCAGGTCATTGAGAAAGGACCACGGACCTATTAAGCGGCCGGGGAAAAACTCTCGCGCTTGGATTGGGGGTCTGGTGAGGACTTGCGGAGGAATACAGGTCAGTCAGAACCGGCGTTTGGCCGCGGCTGACGGCGTGACGATGGCTCTGCCACCCTGAGAGGAGATGCTGTGATGCTCAAACTGGTGCGATGTGTGCTGCTTTTGCTCCCCCTCTGGACGGCCGGCGAGGTTCTCGCCCTCACCGGCCAGGTACTTGACGCCAGGACCCAGGCACCCATTGCCAGGGCCTTGGTGGCCCTGGGTGAGCAGGGAGTGTGGACTGATCAGGAGGGGCGCTTCCAACTGGACGTCGCCGGCGAGACCCTCAAAGTCAAGGCAGCCGGCTATCAGCGCCGGGAGATTCCTCTGGAAGGCAAGGCCGAAGTTGCGATCAGCCTGGAACCCTTCCAGGTCAAGGCCCTCTATCTGACCGTGTATGGCGTGGCCGTCCCCCGCATCCGGGAGGCGGCCATTGCCGCCTTGGAACGCAATCATATGAATGCCTTGGTCATTGATATCAAGGGCGACCGCAGTTTCATCCCCTTCCCGGTGGATATTCCTTTGGCCAAAGAGGTGGGGGCCCAGGACACCATCCTGGTGAAAGACATGAAGGCTATGGTGGCGGCCTTGAAGGAGAAAAACCTCTACCTGATCGCCCGCATCGTGGTCTTTAAGGACCATCTGCTGGCCAAAGCCAAACCGGCCTGGGCCGTCCGCACCAAGGGTGGCGCCTTATTCCTGGACCGGGAGCGCCTGCACTGGACCGATCCTTTCCGCCGGGAGGTCTGGGACTATAACATCGCCATCGCCAAGGTGGCGGCGGAGTTGGGCTTTGACGAAGTGCAGTTTGACTACGTCCGTTTTCCCGACAATCGGGGCGTGGCCTTCTCCCAACCTGCCAATGAAACCACCCGCACCGACACGATCACCGCTTTCCTGGAGACGGCCTATAAGGCCCTCATCCCCTATAACATCATGGTAGGGGCCGATATCTTCGGCTATGTCTGTTGGAACACCAATGACACCGATATCGGCCAAAAGATCGCGCCCCTTGTGAATGCCGTGGACGTGGTCTGCCCCATGGTCTACCCCTCGGGCTATACCTGGGGCATCCCCAACTATCGCAATCCGGTAAAACACCCCTATGAAATCGTGTATCTCTCCCTGAAGCGGGCCCAGGAGCGCACCGGCGTCTCGCCGTTGCGCTTTCGCCCCTGGATCCAGGCCTTCCGGGATTATGCTTTTGGCGGCGGCGACTTCACCGAAGAACGGATGCGGATCCAGATCAAGGCGGCCCAGGATTTTGGCGCCAGCGGCTTCATGTTCTGGAACCCCCGGAATA
>CALGOE010000160.1 GCA_937958145.1 uncultured Desulfobacca sp. | reverse complement strand
CGCATACAGGTAGTCCCCAACTCGAACCAGGGTGTGTCCGTTTCGGGGAACACTCAGCGTGTTGACGACCCGAGGATTGGCCGCATCCTGCCACTGGGTGGCCTGCCACGGGGTTCCCTCTTCGCCGTTGATGGAAATGATGAGATCGGCTCCCCGGGAGAGGGCGTAGGCCAGCCAACCTGGCATATCTTCCCGGCAGCAGGAGATGGGGGGTGAAAAAGCACCGGTGTTGCGGTCGAACCAGGCCAGAAGCATCACCTCCCCATGCAGCTCATGAGCTTTTTGCGTGGCCAGACGGGTCGCCGCCGGGCGGGGCAGATGGAGCGGGGCAGCAACGTCCACCGGCTGTGGCAGCAGGTCTCGGCGCACAGGCGGGCAACTTGAGGCTGTCGGCGTCGTCATTTTTCTCCCTCCCGTTCATCTACCACGATATCTTGCCGCCAGACCCGCTGCCAGGCTGTTTCGGCCTGGCGGGAGCTGCACGGGTCATAGCCGCAACTGGGGCACTCCTGATCCCGGTCGCAAGGGTCCACGTGAATGTGGACATCGGCCTGATCCTGGAAGTGGGATTTGAAGATCTCCTCCAGGTTTTTTACCTCCTGATGGGCCTCTTCAAGATTGAAATCCCGGGGCAATATGAGGTGAAAATCTAAAAAGAGTCGGGTCCCGGCCTTGCGGGCCCGGAGCTTATGGATATCAATCCAGGAGCTTTGGCGATGGGCCTTGAGAATGGCCGCGATCTTTTCCAAAAGGGCGGTGTCTGATTCGTCCAGAAGGCCGGCGAAGGCCTGGCGCAGGAGTTTCCAGCCGGTATAGAGGATGTTGACCCCGACCAAAGCCGCGGTGGCGCCATCCAGCCAGAGGCGATGGGTGAGCCACACGAGAAACAGTCCGACCAGGACGCCGGCCGAAGTATACACATCGGTCAGAATGTGGCGGCCATCGGCGATGAGCGTAATGGAATCGGTCCGGCGGCCCACGGCAATGAGGGTCAAGCCCAGACCCAGGTTGACCAGACTGGCTCCCAGGAGAAGCCCCCATCCCATTTCCAGGTCCGGCAGCGGCTGGGGCTGCCAGATCTGCTGCCCGGCCTTCACAAAGATCCCCAGGGCGGCAAGAAAAATCAGGGCGCCTTCAAAACCCACGGCCACGTATTCGATCTTGCCGTGGCCATAGGGATGGGTCAGGTCCGGCGGTTTGGCAGCCAGAATGACCGCAGCCAGCGCAAAACTGCTGGCCACGACGTTGATGATGGACTCCAGGGCATCGGAGAGAATGGCCACCGATTGGGTCAGCCAGTAGGCGTAAAACTTGATCCCCAGGAGGAGCAGACTGGTGAGCACCGAAGCAGCAATGGTCAGAAGACGGGCGCGCTGGGGAGTTGTAAAGGATGGCATCGTCCTGTCCGGGCAAGTTCGGGGTTTTTTGCCGGGGGTGAAGCCCTCGGTCAGGATTGAGGAACGGCAACCCCGACCAGAAACTCTGCAGAATCAGGGTGAAACTGGGTTTGGTGGGGGTTGCCGTAATTGTCAGCTAAGCAGAGAGATGGCGCCAGAGTCTGATGAGAGGCGGGACGGCGGACGCCACCCCTTCGGTGCCCTGCAGACTGGCAAAGACCGAACGGGAGACCCGCAATCCCTTCAAGGCCATGGCCTCTTCCAGGGTGCCGTAGAGCAGCGCGCCCACTTTGCAGGCCTCCACACAGGCCGGAATCCGTCCTTCCTTTTCCCGGTCCGGACACTGGTCACACTTTAAGGCCACTGATTTTTTCTCCGGCGCGGCTGCCGTCGGCGCAAAGCGCAGGACGCCAAAGGGGCAGGCCATGGCGCACATCCCGCAACTGATGCAGCGCTGCGCATCGATATCGGTGGTGCCGCGCACCGGATCATGGCTGATGGCCCCCGGCATGCAGACCAGTTGGCAGGGCGCCGGGTCGCAGTGACGGCACTTGTTGACAAAGGCAAAGTGATTGGAGCCGGGATAAACCCGCAACCGAGGGCGCGGCTGCACCTGTTCGCTCAAGGCAGCAAAAAGATTCTTGCTCTGGGAGTGCTCCACGGCACAGGCAAGAAGGCACTGTTGGCACCCGACGCATTTTTCCGGAACGACGATGACCGTCTTCATGGCTAGCATTCCTCCCCCACCAAAACCACGGTTCCTACCCTAGAATAACCGGCAAGACACCCTGGTCCGCTTTCTTGCTGCTTTCATTGTATAACCCCGACAAGAGATCGGTCAAATAAAATTACGGTCAGGCGGGGCCTGAACAAAAGCCGGGGCAAGGGGTAGGGAGAAAATCAGGGCGCTGGCCGGCGCGGCATGTAAGAGCAAGCGGTCCACGGTAGCCCGGACATAGAGGGGGAATTCTGCCGAGGACGTGGGGACAATGGCATAAGCCAGGACCGTGGCGGCCAGATTGCCGGCGATCAATAGGGCCAGAAAGAGAACCGGCGTGTTCCACAGGGAACGTCCGGCTGCGATGCAACTAAGAAACACTACCGGCCAGAGCAACCCGAAATAGGGGGGCCAGACCAGGGCTTGGAGCACCAGCCAGCCGCCCTGGAGGAACTGCTCGGCAGAAAAGCTACCCACATGGTCCAACCCGACGTCCCAGCCCTGAAAGTGGACAAATTGACGCCAGGGCAGGGAAATGAGCCAACCACCCAGCCCCATCAGCAGCACCGACGAGATGGCTTTTCCGGCTCTAGGGGGCCGCAGCCACATCAGGGTCAGGATGGCGGCCAATACCAGAATCAAGACCAACGGCCAACCCTCGAACTTGCTCCAGGCCATGCCGCCGGCATAGCAGGTGATGATGGCACCGCTTCCGGCCGGGGCCTCCCCTCGCACCCACAGGTAGAGCAGACCGGCGGCTCCCAAGTGATAATAGGTTACCATCAGGTCGGCATAGGCAATGAAGAGATGGGTCAGAAAGGTTGTGCCATTGAGGACGAGAAAGGCGGTTGCTACCAAGGCATCGGCCCGGACCAGCCCCAGTCTTTTCAGCAAGCAATAGAACAAGACCACCAGGGCGCCGCCGGTGAGGGGGAACAGGGCCTTGGCCAAGGGCTCGACCACGCCGCCCAACCAGAAATAGAGGTAGGCCAACACCAGGGGAACAAGGTTGGGGTAATAGTTGTGCGCCTCAAACCTGGTCATGTCCACGGCCTGGGAAAGATAAAACGCCTTGGCTTTCAAACCCCAGGTGGCCAATTCGTCCCAGGCCCAGAAGGGGTACAACACGGCCCGGAGCGTGGCGAAAAGGAAGGCCAGGATCAACAGGAGCAGGAAAGCCTGGTCGAACCGGGGCCAGCCCGCCCTGAAGGCAAGGGTAGCGATGGTTGCCAGAAAATTTTTCGTGGTGCGGCCATCGGCCTGCAGCCAGCCGCGGCGGCCGGCCAACCAGAAGGCCGGCACAATGAGCAAAAGCCATGGTGCCGTCAGAGTAAGCAGCGTAAACGGGACCTTGCACAAGGTCAAGAATAACATCCACAGACTCAAGCCAAGACAGCCAAGCCCCAGGGACAGCGCCAGGCGTTCCAAAGGCGCGAAGGCGGCACGGGGCGGCAACAATACCACCAGCAAGGCATAACCCACCACCTGGAGGGCCAGGAGACCGGCCAGCAGACGCACCAGCAGCCCCAGCGTCTCAGTCATAAAAACCACCTACCATACGGCCGGGATCAACGCCCAGAACCAACCCGGAACCGGCCGTGGGCAAGGTCTGAAACACGCCCTGGGGTTCCTGCAGGATATACCGCCAATGGGGGGCAAGATGACAGCCGCCCAGGATGACGAAGGCCGCCTGTTCCTGCTGGATGGCAGTGAACAAAAAAGCCGGAGACGTTTTGGGATCCAGTCGGACCTGCCGGCGGGGATAAAGATGGTAGCGCATCCGGGTGTAGTTGCCGGTTTCATAACAATCGATCAAGATATACGTGCTGGTTGGGGGGAGCAGCTGGGTCAACTCCGCCAACCAGCGGTCAAAGGACTCATCCTGGCCCCTGGCCGCGTCGGCGGCCCACAACCGTTGGCTCAGGGCAACGGCTTCCGGGGCAAAATGCCAGGCCAGCCAGGCAAGTTGCAAAAGCCAAAGCAGAAAAAGGATCTTGATGGTAAAAGAGAATCTTCTCCAGGAAGTTGGCCCCATGTTAATCCCAGAAGCGGAACCTGATAATATAGTAGACCGCGGCGATGCCGTCCCGCCAGGTGATTTTCTTGCCTTCGCTGTAATCCCGGCCGTCGTAGGAGATGGGCACCTCATAAATCCGCCAACGTTTCTTGGCAATCTTGGCGGTCAGTTCGGGCTCGACGCCGAACCGATTGGACTTGATCTGAATATCCTTTAAGACCTCGGCCTTGAAAACCTTGTAACAGGTCTCCATATCAGTGAGGTTGAGATTCGTGAACATGTTGGAGAGGGTGGTGACCACTTTGTTGCCCACGTAGTGCCAGAAGAAGAGCACCCGGTGGGGCGCGGCGCCGATGAGACGGCTGCCGTAGACCACATCCGCTACCCCCCGTTCAATGGGCTTCAGGAGCTCAGGGTAGTCGATGGGATTGTACTCGAGATCAGCATCCTGAATCAGGACCACATCCCCCTTGACGTGGCTGAAGCCGGTGCGCAGGGCCGCCCCTTTGCCTTGGTTGCGGTCATGGAAAAAGGGCCGGATGTTGTCATATTCCTGGACGAGTTGCCGGAGGATATCCCGGGACCTATCAGTGGAGGCGTCATCAACGATAATGAGTTCCTTGTCATAGGGGGTGGCCTGGACCCGGCGGACGATTTCGGCCAGGGTTTTTTCTTCATTATAAACAGGGATAACAATGCTTAATTTCATGATCAGTCAACCTTTGCTGGAATTGTCGGTTCCCTGTGGTCTGCACCAAGAGATAATCCACAGGTAAATCTCCGTCATCTCTCGCCGCCTGTCAAGGATATTCTGGAATTTCCCTTGACAGGGCAAATTCCCCTATGGTAAGGACAGATAGGTTATTTCTTGCCTCGGTGCCTCTTCGGCGCCTTCTTACCGTCCAGAGCAACAGCCGGCGAGCAGGGGCTGGCAGAACAAGTGGCCGGGAATGAAATCGGTCTGAAGGTTTCCGGTGACAATCAGAAGGTTGGCCTGTCAGGTCCCCTGGGTTGCCTTGCTGGCGTGCGGTTAAGACACCACCGGCTTTGCCTGTTCCAGAGGTTTGCCATGCAGTATCTCGGCCTGTTTCTGCTCCTGGCCGTTCTATTCAGCCTCCCGGCTTCGGGCGCGGCGCAGGCTCAGGCGCCGGGAGGGCCGGTTTTGACCCTGGGCGATGCCTTCCACAAAGCCTGGAAGGAAAATGCCAATCTCAAATTGAGTCGGGTCCAGGAGCTCATTGCCGAACAGGACCGGATTCGGGCCCGGGCCGGTTTTTTGCCCACGGTGAAGGCCAATACCTTCCATCAGGTTTACGATGACCCCCGCAAATATGTCTTTCCCGGCACCCCGCCCTTCACGTTTATGAATCGGAATTATTGGGAGAGTACGGTCACCGCGGAACAGACCCTCTTTGATTTTGGCGCGACGCCCTCCCGTTATCGTCAGGCGGCCATCGGCCAGGAGGTGGCCAAACTGAATACAAAGGCTACCCGGGATGAAGTCTTTTTTCTGGTGGCCCAGACCTATTTCCACGTTCTCCGGGCCCAGAAATTAAAGATCATTGCCGAGCAGGAGGTCAGCCAACTGCAGAATCACCTGAAAGTAGCCCGTGATCTCTATGAATTCGGCGTGGTCACGCATAATGACGTCCTCCAGGCCGAGGTTTCCCTGGCCGACGCCCAGCAACGTCTCATTGCCGCCAAAAATCAGATCGTCAATACCCAGGCATCCCTGAATAAACTTTTGGGTCAACCCATCCATCTCCTGAATACCCTGAAAGAAGAGGATATCACGGAAATCCCCAAGGCCGCCGGTCTGGAAGAGATCACCCAGACAGCCCTGCAGAATCGCAGCGACCTGAAGGCCGCCGAAGGGCGACGGCAGCAGGGCGAAAAGGGCATTACCGAAGCCCGGGCCGGCCATTTGCCCCGGTTTTATGCCATGGGCGGCCAATACTACCAACAGAGCAAGTACGCTCTCCATGAAACCCAGTGGTTTGCCATTCTGGGGTTACATTGGAAGATCTTCTCCGGCTTCGACACCAGGGCTCAGGTGGCCCAGGCTCGGGAGCGGCTGCAACAACTGGAAATCCAAAAAAAAGACCTGGCCGAACAGATCAAGCTTGAAGTCCAAAATGCCTATTTAGGGCTCCAGGAGACCGCGGAACGGATTGCCGTGACCAAGGGGGCCATCAGGCAGGGGGAAGAAAACCTGCGGTTAAATGAAGAGCGCTACAAAGAACAGGTGGGCACCGCCACCGATGTGATCGATGCCCAGACCCTGCTTACCCGCATCCGGGTGAACCACAATAACGCCGTTTATGATCATCAGGTACAAAAAGCTCAGCTTTTGCGGGCCATTGGGAAGATCAGCGACCTGGCACCTGCCAATAATCCATTGGAAGTAAAATAACCCCTCAGTCGAACCGTAACCGACATGAACCAGGGGGAAGATCGGGGTACGACAATGTTTAACATCCGCGGGAAAAAATGGCTGGCCATTGTCATTGTGAGTATTCTCTGCTTGCTGGCAGGTTCATTGGACCGGCCGGCCGGGGCCAACACCGGCGATACCCTGGTGGTGACGGCGGTACCCCTTGCCGCCGTCTTGGGGACGGCCGCAGCGGGATACTGGTATTATAAAAACCGGTATGCGCAACCGCCCGAGGCCAAAGGTCGCCTGGGATTTCGCGGCCCCGGGGAGTTTTTTGTCGGCGGCTTTCTCGGCGGTTCACTGGTGCAGGATGCTACCTGGGACTATCGGGGGGGGTTCAGCACGAAGGCCGCGGCGAT
>CALGOE010000159.1 GCA_937958145.1 uncultured Desulfobacca sp. | reverse complement strand
ACTCCAAGGGAGTCTCGGAAGCGAATGTGAAGATTTGACTGGGGGTCAGACAATTCTTTTTCAATGGTCTCCAAAAAAGGAACAGGGTTGTCTTTCCTTCCACAGCGGTCAAAGACTTCATCCAGGAGTAGTGGCCAACCTCCAGTAACAGCTTGGATTTGCTGAATGATATTTTCGGTATCTTGCTTGCCGGTTTGCTCCAGGCGTTGGCGGATGCCCACGGCATTCCAACGGGGGGTAATTATTACAGCATCCGCTGCAGCTTCCAAGCCTTTGCCTAAGTCGGTGGACATCAAGAGCCAGCGCCATGCTGCTTGCGGATGAAAAATAAAGAAAACCCGAAGCCATTTTTGCCTGACTTGCTGGTATCGCCGGCAAAATGTCAAGGCCTCGTTTACGAGGCTGGGGGAATCTTCCACGTCAATTCCCGAAAGCAGGCGATAGACAATAAGCCTTTGTTTTTTGGGATGTCTCGCAAGATAATCTGACAGCCACTGCCCCAACTGGTTCCCATTATGCACTTCTGCAGGAATTTCAGAGAAATCAAACAACTCCTCTGGAAAACCTGCGGGAATAAAGCGAGAAAAGGCTTGGGGAATGAGATTAAGTCCGAGAGCATTTGATGAGAATATCAGGCCAACCCCAAATTTTTCCTTTTTAAGCTGTGCGCTTTGATAGTAAAGAAAGGGGCTATAGCGCTGAGCCCTTTCATCCAGTAGGGCATGGTGACCCTGTTCATCAAAGGGCACGGGAGGTGTCTGAACCATGAGTTCTAATAGTCGGTTGTCAATTTCGGTTTCCGTCCCTAGGAGACGAACCAAGTTAGGACTACGAAGACGGTATTCACCGGAGTTGTTCCGTACCAGGATATTCAGGGCGCACATCTCGTCCATCAGGGTTTTGATTTGCTCACTCTTGGTTTCACTAAATCCTTTGGGCCAATAACCTCTGACCAGTCCCAAGATCTCGCCCACCGGGAATGTCCGAGCATAGCTGTCTCGTTCTCGCTGCTGCTCCACGATCATAGTGCAGGCTATGGCCTGATAGCGTTTGTCTAAATCCAGGGTCCATTCCAGGCGGTTTTTTATCTCTTTCCTGATATTATCTTTGAGATAAATCGATTCCACCTCTTGCCTTTTAATTGGATAAGGCGGGAGTGACGACCCTACCCGGCTATGCAATTCCTGAAGAAGGGTTTGGCAGAAAAGTTGTATCAGACCTGGATGATAATTGGTGTAAGACAAGATTTTTAAGATCAAAGAGTCATCTGCGAATGAATAACCCAAAGCTTCCATCGGCTCTTTCACCAGCTGCCTTGCGGCGTAGGGCTCAAGAGCCCCAACGCATAGAGGAGAGCCGAAGTGCGCAAAAGGCTGGTTTGGAAGTCCCTGAAAGCGGAGGACGCTATTTAACCCCGCGAAAACGACGCGGAAACGGCGCTCACTTTCAAACATCAGTGTCCGAAATCTTTCCACCTCCTTAAAATTATTTTTAACGTCGGCTTCGAAGAAGTTGTCTGCCTCGTCGAAGAGAATGAGAATTTTGCGGTTTTTGTCTTCCTCTAAAATTCCCCGCAGCTTTTTTTCAATTTCCCTGGGATCCTCGGTAGTGATTCGCTCCGAAAGGAGCCCCATTTCCCTTAAGCCTTCCCGAAGGATATGCCAGATGGTCCGGGCCGGCTGATCCGCCTTAGGATCGCCGACTAGTTTGATATCCTTTACCCGGGCATATTGGCCGCGCTCCGGATGGTGAAACTCACGGGCAACGTGGCGGAGAAGCGCAGATTTACCCAGTTGACGCCCCCCGTAAACCAAGCAACTCCCCATGGGCTTTTGGAGCTCTCTGACCATATCTTGGCGGCCATAGAACATTTCTGGCGGCACGTCCCCGGCCTGGAAAGGGGTATATGGAATTAGGGTGGCAAAGGGCAGGGAACACCTAAGAAAGGTGGGCAAGCGGTTGTCGGACTCTTGGGATAGAAACACAAGGAGGGTTTCATCCAAAACTGCTATAGCAGAGAGTTCCCGGCGCACCATGAGTCGGCGCTGTCGGTTGGTGAGACGCCCTAAATAAAAAAGAATTACCGGGTGCTGCCCTAAGCGTTTCTCAAGGAGCTTTGCGGCAATGGTGTCATGATCAGGACGCTCCCAAAGGCATAAAACGTCATACTGCTCACCCGCCAGGGAACCGAACTGGGGGATGGGCTTGGCCAGGTCGCTGGCCGACATAAACCCCTTGGCCCTGAGCCCGTGGGCAATCTTTTCTTCGATCACCACCGGCGAGGTGCGCCCAGTATCCAGACTGAAGCCCAAATACTGTAAGAGAGAGATCAGGTGTTGCCTGTTGTTCCTGCTGTCGGAACTTCCTTGTTTCAAGGCCAGCCAGGATTTCAGTGCATTCAGCGCCTCATCGCGTCTGGGTCGCGGAACTTGGCCGAACTTAAGTCCAGCCCAGGTCTGGCCATCACGCAGACATGTCTCTAACACACGCCATTGCATCTGGCCTTTTTTCAGATTATCTTCAATCTCTTGAGCAGCAGTGAGAAAATCGCTGACCCCTTTCCGACGGGGGTATGGCACCGTGAACCAACCCAGATCAAGGTCTTCTGCCCCATCCAGAACCTGGGTTAAGTGGGCCAGGTGCTCTTCTAAAATTCGGGTGTCATATTCGTCGATGCTCCGCCTTACTGCAGAACGAATGAGTTCCTGGTGCTCCGCAGGAATGAGCGGCGGGCTCAACCGTCCTTCTACCTGTTCCCATTCCTCCTTTAATTGCAGCAGCCGGTCTTCTCTGGCCTTTTTCAGGTTATTGAGGATTTCATCCAGCTTCGCGCGTTGAGGTTGGAAATGCAGTTCTCCTTCCGGATTAAGGGCAGTGACCTTCGAATCATAGTCAGTATGGTCCTGGTCGGAAATTATGCCGTCGATCAAGGCCTGCTCAATGGCCGTGCTGGTCTCCTGAATCTTGGAAATCAAGGATACCCGAGAGGTCTGCCTGGCGTCTTGATAACGCTTTTCTATGGTTGCATAATCAGGATGATCAGAGAGAGCCGGAAGGAGATCAGTCTCCAAAAATCGGTAATCTTCAGTTTTAAGGTAGGCATTCACAGCTCTGAGGAGAGGGTCTTCCTGCTTCCCGGCTTCCTTGAGAGCTTGTGCTATCCTAAAAATCTCTGACTCTTTTGGCAGGTAGTCATCGCCTATGGAGATGTTGGGTAACAGAAGAAGGCGACGATGAAGGGCCGCCTCAAGACTTTGGCCCTGGGAGTATAACCAGCCCCAGGCATCCTTTTCTTCTTCAACCTCTGGCGAGAGGTTCAAGGTGGCCTTAATTTGGGCTAAGGAGCGCCGGAGACATGAGCCCGCTGCGACCAACGAAAATGGTTCCTCCAAGCTGGCCAAGATCGCCTCTACTTGGGGCAAAGAACTTTGAACTTTAGATCGTAGCTCAACCGCTTGATTGAACAGCCAGTTTCCCCGATCGCTTACATTTTGGTCCAAGTCCACCAGGACGCACCAACGCTCAGCTTCCTGGCAGATTTCCACCACATCACGAATCATCTGTTTGCGCGGTTCACCAACAATGGGGTTTTTCTTGAGTTCCGAAATTTCACGGTCAATGCGGTCAATTTGATCCCCGATGAAGGCAGGATCCTGCCATTGTTTTAGGTTCCGGCCAACTTCTGCGACTTGGCTCCGGTTGTCGGTTTTCACCGGGTCTAAGAGTTCGGCCAGGTCATTTCGGACCATGTGCTTCCAGACCAATGAGGCCCGGCGGATCTTAAGCCTTCCGGCAGGGGCGTCCTTCAGCCAGCGTCCGATCTTTTCGGAAACCTCTTTGATTGCTCTCCGGCGCTCCTCAACTTTCCCGGCTTCAAGGAGATCCATGGAAAATAGGAGACAACCTTTTTGGACAAAGTCCTGCACCGCCCCTACCAGTTCCCCTCCCTCAGGTTTAAGGCAACGCGGCACCTGAAGCCAGCCAAACATGTCATTGGGCGGAAGGATCAAGCAGCCCCGAAGTGCAGCAGCCAGCCCCAACATCACGGCTTCATCACTCTTGCCGGGGCTTTCTATTTGGGCTGCCAGGTGCACAAGGTATTTTGCCAGGTCCCCGCCGTCATCTTTGGCCCAGCGCACTCCTTGTACTGCCGCCATTACCTGAGAGGGGACAGGGGGTGGCGTTTGTTGTGCCTCCAGGGAGCGGCATAGCCAATAGGCTCCGGATAGGTCATCCTGGGCCACCAGTTGCCAAAAAAAGGCTTCCCAGCCTACGAGTTCTTTTTCCGGTTTAGCCTCCGCTACCTTGATGACCTCTTTTGGAACAGCTTCTTCTCCCTTCGCTTCCTGTTCTACTTCCAAGGAGGGAGCCTCTTCGAGGGTTATTTCGAGCCTTACCGAAGCAACTTCCCCTTCGGAGGGTTCTTCTTCCTCCTCCGT
>CALGOE010000158.1 GCA_937958145.1 uncultured Desulfobacca sp. | reverse complement strand
AATAGATGCCGACGAGAAGGACAAACACCAAGAACGTGATGATGACATACCACTTGCGATGCCAGAGGATATGTATATGATCGAGCAGGGAAGGTCCCTTACTGTCATCGGCTCCCTGCTCCAGGGGCTGCAATTGAATTTGTACCGGCTCAGGCGACCGGGAAGATGGCAAAACTACAGGCGGAAAATCCTGATTACCCATAAAAACCTCAATATTACATACTCAACTTTCACACCAAGTAAAGGCCGATACTACGTATTATATTATTTGACTACTACTCTTTTAATTGCAAAGGCTCCAAAGCTGTGGTAATATAACTATGCGAATAGATAACATAAACCACAAAATTGGAGCCTCCTTATGTATAACAAAAAGATCGATAAATTTCAAGGGCAAGTCGAAATGGTTCTCAAAGAGAGCCTCGCAGATATTGATCTGACATGCACTCAGCTTTTTAAAACTCTTCGGATCAAGAGCCATCTCACCGGGGCCGGGATCAGAAAGTTGGAAGGTTACTCAGCTTGCCATTTATTGTTCGCCTTGTTTACCTTGGTTTTTCTGCCCCTAAAAGGGGTGAGCAGCTGTGCTCGCCTCAACCTGACGACCATTACTGCTGCCGGTAAAGATGCCTTTTATCGCCTGAAAAATCGCGATCTCAGCTGGCGGTCGTTTTTGTGGCGTTTGCTGGGATGCTTGTCCCAGCGCCTCGCATGGTCGCACCATGCGCCAGAGGACTGCTATTTCGTGCTCGATACCACCGTGCTGCCTAAACGAGGGGAAAAAATCGAGGAAGTTTCCTATGTCTACGACCATTGCCGGGGCAGAACGGTGCTCGGTTATGAGCTGTCAACCCTGCTGCTGGTCAATCCCCGGGGATATTATCCCCTTGATTTTGGGTATCTTTTTTCCAAACACCGGGGTAAAGACCACCAAGCCGCCACAGTGGCCCATCCCCACAGCAGCCTGGACCGGCGTCGCCAAGAAGCTCTGATCAATAAACTCGATTGCAGTCTGCGGATGCTGGAACGGGCCTTGGCCAAAGGTATTAAGGCTACCTATGCCCTGATGGATCGGTGGTTTGCCTCACCGAAATTTTTCCTTGCTCTCCGGCAGCTGGGGCTGCATGGCATCGGGCGCCTCAAAAGAGGGACCGGCCGTTATCAGTATCAGGGGCACTGGTATACCCTTGATGAGTTATACCAAAAGGCCAAAACCAGCCTGGTCCGGTATAGAGCCCTGGGCTATTCCCTTACTCGGCTCGAGGTGGTTTGTGCCAACGGCCTTCACGGTAGCATCGTTTTTAGCAAAGGTTACCAGGAACCCGAAGTCAACCAACTTGCCGGGGCTAAGCTGCCCCCGCAGCCCAAGTGGGCCGCCTTTTTCACCACCGATGTGAGCCTGGCCGTCGACGAGGTCGTCAAAAAATACCTGTGTCGGTGGTCCATGGAGGTCTTTTTCAAGGAAGCTAAGACCTTGTTAGGCTTAGGAAAAGACCAAAGCCGGAGTTTTGCTGCTCAGGTAGGCGCCACCACCCTGACCTTGCTGCGCTTCAATGTTTTAGCCTTTGTCAAGGCCCAACAGGATGCGGCCCAGACCAGCGGCGGCCTTTTTCGGGAACTGGCCGAGGAAATCGGGCTTCTCACTCTCCAAGAGAAAATCATCGCCTATTTTCGGAAGTTCCTCCTTTTGACCTTGGAACTGATCAGCCAGTCACTGGCGCCGCAGGATAATTTCCAAGACTTTATTGACATAATTAATAATATTTTCAATAAAATAGGGTCACTCTCGGGGTGCGAAAGTTGATTAATACGTTATAATGATGTCATACTATAAGATCCACTGGGGATCGGCAACAATGTCCTGATAATGTAGAGGGTGCGTTTCAGGCCGCTCTCATTCACCACCACGACATCGTTATCTTTCAGGGGCAGATCCTGGTCGCTGCGGGCCACGATGTCTTTGAGATTCATGGTGATGTTCAGGGGCTTCCCCTGCTCGTCAAACCGCATCACGGTGATGTTATAGGTTCCCAGGATGGGATCCACGCCGCCAGCCATGGCCACTGCCTGGGAGACGGTGATATTTTCTTTGACAGGAATGTTCCCGGGCCGGCGCACCCCGCCCAGGACATAAGCAGTGCCGGCAAAAGGCACATGCACGACGTCGCCATTTTTGACCGGCAGATTAAGTTCCGGCGCCTGGCCGCTCACCAAACGGCGCAGATCGATGACGATGGTCTCGGTTTTGGGGCCAAAAGGTTGAATGGTTGCCATCTTGGCGCTCTTGGCCAGATCGGGGGCGTTCTGGTGGCGAATCAAATTCAGGGTGTCGCCGGCCTGGCTGCCCGGCTTGCTGCTGAACCCCCCGGCCAGGGCCAGGACCTCCAACAGCGTCCGGGGGCCGATGATCTCATAAGAACCGGGCTTCTCCACGGCGCCTGTGACCGCCACCCGCTGATGGTGGTATTCCTTGACCGCCACGGTGATCTGCGGATTGACCAGATATTGGCTGCCGTAAAGCTCCTGCAGGCGTTTCTCGATCCCCTGGGTGGTGAGGCCCGCCACCTTCACCGCCCCCACCAGCGGCAGGGAGATCTCGCCTTGACCGTTGACCCGCACCTCCCGGCTTAACTTGTCCTGGCCGAACACATTAATGGTCAGCAGATCTTCCGGACCCACCTGATAATCTTTGTATTGAGCCAGGGAGGCCTGACTGGCCTGGACCAGCAGCTGCTGCTGCAGGTCTTTGTTGGGATCCGGCGGCTTGATCTGGGCCAACTGGGCGGTCAGGGCCTGCTGGCTCCTGGCCCCGCCGCAGCCAGCCAGTCCGCTCAGCAACACCATGGCCAGAAAAAACGCCGCAACGCCGCGCCGGCCGGTTCTTGCTCCTGAATTTGTCTCTCGACCCTGCTTCACGTCCTACCTCATGCAACCGGAGAAAACCTGTGCCTTGACTCCCCGGGCCCCAGTCGGCCTGGCCACAGACCAACAAGATGGCCTGATCTGCCAATAAATACTACTACCCCAACAAAGCAAGGCCTACGGCGCGCTTGCGGCGCCGCTGCCCCACTCTGGGTCGCCATTTCCTCTGATGGTGGGTGATTAATTCGGAGTCATTATACCAACAGTGCGCCGCTCCGTCAATATTTTCCGCTGATCTTGTGATTGCAATATGATTATGTCACCCCCTAACTGCAACAAGAAAATGTCACCCCCCGAGTAAAAAAATGTATCACCTACCTCCATGGGAGGATGGGTACTATGAACCGAGAGGTGACGTTTACCATGAAAGACCTGATCCGTCAGGGGGTTCTGATCAAGTTGGTGGCGGGCGAGTCTACCGTGGCGCAAGCAGCGGCGGCGCTCAAGCTCTCCCGACGCCAGGTGCAGCGAGTCAAGA
>CALGOE010000157.1 GCA_937958145.1 uncultured Desulfobacca sp. | reverse complement strand
GAGGAGTTGGGCCGGATCGATTTGGCTCAAAGCAACGGTCAGGAGCTGACGATCAGCGGCTTGGCGAAGATCATAGGCCTCCCGCCGCTCCAACAGCACAGGACTGGGGAAGAGACTGAGGGCGCTGTTCAACTCACCGTTCACCTCCTCCCAGTCTTTGAAATCCAGGATGGCCCGGGGCTCCTCACCGGGTTCGATCCGGGTTATCATGGCCGTGACGATGCCGGCCCCCCGTTTGAGGACATCTCGGCCCAGCAGCGCATTGATGAGCGTGCTCTTGCCCGACTTGACGGTACCGATGACTGCCACCCGAAACCGATCCGCCGCGGCCTTGTTCGTGAGGTTGTCCAGGATCACCTGCCAATTTTTGGCCTGCGCCGCCCCCACCGGAACCACAGCCGACACTTCGTCCATGAGAGACCGGATATCGCTCACACAGTTTTGCAGAACTGACTTTACCTGGGCCGGCGGCGATGTTTGCTGCACTTTTGGGGTCCTCTACTGGAGCGCTCAGCTCCTGGGCTGAGTTGGTTGGTACGTTGGGTGGGTGGCCCCCCAAAGCACAGGTAGCCGGCTCTGGAGAGAATCGCCGCCCTCCAAATGGCGCGGGCAGAGTTGGGGATGGCCGGGGCTCGTGCCTTCCCAAACCCTGTCCATGCTTACCTAGCCGTTGCCGCCGCCGGCTTTGGCTCCTTCTTTGGGAGCGAACGCGGCGATGTAGCCCCGGCCGACCTTGACCCGGATTTTATCGGCGATTTCCAACGTGACGGTCTGATCGGTCATGCCGGTGATTTCACCGTAAAGACCGCCGGCAGTGACCACCTTGTCGCCACGTTTCAGATTTTCCAAGAAATTCCTATGTTCTTTGGCCTTTTTCTGTTGGGGCCGGATGAGCAGGACATAGAAAATAACAAACATGAGAATCAACGGCAGGATGGTTAAGAGACCACCGCCACCCTGAGCCTCACCGGAAGCACCGGCCATGGCATACGCAACATCAATCACTCACTTCACCTCCATTGTCTCTGTGCCGATAAAAGGCCCGGCGAAAGGCCGGAAAGGTCCCCTGGGCCAGGGACCGCCGCATTTCGGCCATTAAGTCCAGATAATAATACAAGTTGTGCCACGTCAAAAGACGGTATGCCAGGATCTCCCGGGCCACATAGAGATGACGCAGATATGCCCGGCTGTAGTGGCGGCAGGTATAACAGCCGCAGGCCTCATCCAAAGGCAGGGAACTGGCAGCATGCTCGGCGTTTTTTATAACAACCCGGCCGAACCGCGTCAAGGCCATCCCATTGCGGGCATTCCGGGTGGGCAAAACACAATCGAACATGTCCACTCCCCGGGCCACCGCTTCCACCAGATCCTCGGGCGTCCCCACCCCCATGAGATAGCGGGGCCGGTCCGTCGGCAGCTCCGGAACGGTGGCCTCCAGGATGGCCTCCCGGGTTTCTTTGTCTTCGCCGACGCTGAGGCCGCCGATGGCGTAGCCGTCAAAGCCCAGTCCCACCATGGCCTGGGCCTGTTCCCGGCGCCGCGCCGGAAACATGCCTCCTTGCACCACCGCAAAGAGAGGCTTGTCAGCCCGGGTCCGGGCCCTTTGGCAACGCTTGGCCCACCGCCAGGTTAACGCCCCGGATTCGATCACATACGCCTCACTGACGTCATGGGCCGGGCACTCATCTAGACAGATAAGAATATCAGCATCAAAGGCTTCTTGTAAAGCAATTACCCGTTCCGGCGTCAAAAAATGCAAAGACCCGTCCAGATGGGAGCGGAAGGTCACCCCTTCCTCGCTCAGGGTGCGGAGTTTGGCCAGACTGAAGACCTGGAAGCCGCCGGAATCGGTCAAGATGGGGCCGGGCCAGTTCATAAAGGGGTGCAGGCCGCCCAGGGCCTGGATGATTTCCACCCCCGGGCGCAGGTAGAGGTGGTAGGTGTTGGCCAGAATAATCTGGGCCCCCAACCCCTGCACTTCCTCCGGGGTCATGGCCTTCACCGTGGCCTGGGTCCCCACCGGCATGAAGACCGGGGTATCGATTACTCCCCGGGGCAAGGTCAGTTTGCCTAAACGGGCTGAAGTCTGCTGGTCAGTGGCCAGGATTTGGTAGTGCATTACCGCAAATCGCGCTCACAGGTCAGAGGTTTGGGCCCTCGGCACCATCCTCAGCGCCCTCCTCCCGGTTGCCGTGGCCCTAGCCACGATTTTTCCGTTGCCGCTGCATTTCCCGTTCTTCATCGCGGCGACGGATGGTCTCCCGTTTGTCAAATTTCTTCTTGCCTTTGGCCAACCCCAGTTCGACTTTCACATACTGATCCCGGAAATACAGTTTGAGGGGAATGAGGGTAAAGCCTTTTTCCTCGGTTTTGCCGATAAGGCGCTTGATTTCCCGTCGGTGCAGCAGGAGTTTGCGGGTCCGGGTGGGGTCATAGGAATCCTGGGTGGTAAAGGGGTACGGGCTGATATGGGCGTTGTGCAGGAAAACCTCGCCCTTGCGGATGCGGGCAAAGGCATCATTAATATTGACCTTGCCCATCCGGATGGATTTGACTTCCGCTCCTGACAGGACGATCCCGGCCTCCACGACGTCGTCAATAAAATAGTCGAAATAGGCCTTGCGATTCTGACAGATTACTTTCACCTGATCTCGTTTCATAGTTTGCAGGCCGTTTGTGGCCGGGTGGAGGTGTTTGGGGGATGCTAAGCGGTGCTGGCCAGTTCCCGGCCGAACATAAACACTTCGGGGAATCGTTTCGCCATGATACCGGTAACATAGGCGTTCACTTCTTCAACCGTGCCATATTGCAGGGCGTGGCGGGCAAATTCCTGGGCCTCTTCCATGCTGGCGTGGCGGACGATGCGTTTGACCACGGGAATGGCCAAGGCGTTCATGGACAATTCATCGACCCCCAAACCCAGGAGCACGGGGGTGTAGAGGGGGTCGCCGGCCATTTCGCCGCACACGGCCACGGTGATACCGGCGGCATGCCCGGCGTCCACCACCTGCTTGATCATGCGCAGGACCGCCGGATGCAGCGGCTGATACATATTGGCCACATATTTATTGCCCCGATCAATGGCCAGGGCGTATTGGATCAGGTCATTGGTGCCGATGCTGAAAAAATCGGCCTCTTGGGCCAAAAGATCGGCCAGCATGACCGCCGAGGGCACTTCAATCATCAACCCTACCGGCAGATCCGGGTGATAGGCATGACCCTCCCGGCTCAATTCCTCTTTGACCTCGGCCAGAATCCGTTTGGCCGCAGTCACTTCTTGGATGCCGGAAATCAAAGGAAACATCAGGCGAACCTGGCCATAAGCCGAGGCCCGCAGGATGGCCCGCAGTTGGGTGCGGAAAATGGTGTGTTCCTTGAGGCAGAACCGGATGGCCCGCAACCCCATGGCCGGATTGATGCCAGGAGCATACTCCAGATGAGAGGCAAACTTATCCCCGCCGATATCCAGAGTCCGGATGGTGACCCGTTTGGGCCGCATCATTTGGGCCACGGTCTTATAATCTTCATATAATTCCTCTTCGGTGGGCAGGCGCTGGTGCCGCAGGAAAAGGAATTCCGTCCGGTAGAGACCGATGCCGTCGGCGCCGTAATCCAGGGCCAGGTCCACCTCTTCCTGAAATTCGATATTGGCCAAAACCGCGGTCTGATGCTCATCCAGGGTAATGGCCGGCAGAAAGCTGGATTTGCCCACATCGATTTTGAATTCCTCGAATTTCTTTTTGCGCTGCAGGTAGATTTCCAGCATCTTGGCATCAGGGTTGATGACCACAGTGCCGTTGAGGCCATCCAGAATGAGGGTATACCCGGAGTCGATCTCCTGGGTGGCCTTTTCCAGGGCCACTACCGCCGGAATTTCCAGAGATTGGGCCATGATGGCGGTGTGCGAGGTCTTGCCGCCGGTTTCGGTAATGAAGCCTTTGACCTTGGCCACCGACATCTGGGTGGTGTCCACCGGGGAGAGGTCGTGGATAACCAGGATGATCGGTTCGGTGAGTTTGCTGAAATCAAAGGGATTCCCGCCGGTGAGATGGCGGAGCACCCGCTCACTGACATCCTCTACATCCTGAATACGGCTCTTGATATAGGGGTCAGCAATCTTATTGAACAGGATCTGGGCCTGATGGACTGCTTCCTGCAGGGCCCATTCGACGTTGATCCTTTCGTCTTCAATGGTGCGGATGGTGGCGTCATAGAGCAATTTATCCTGCAGGATGAGAAGATGGGTATCCAATATGTAGGCATGTTCCTGGAATTCATCGGTGATGGACTCTTTTATGGTGCTGATCTCTTGGCGGGTGCGGGCTACGGCATCGCGAAAACGCTCAATTTCCGCCGCGATCTGTTTGTCAGAGGTCAGGTAATAGCGGTTGATTTGAACCTTGTATTTGTCCTTAACCACATAAGCCGGCCCGATGACAATGCCCGGCGACGCGGGGATCCCTTTGAGGACTTTGTTTTGGGGCCAAACTTCCCGGGCGGCCAGGGGCGTCATGCGTATTCTCCGAAGGCCTGGGCGAAGAGCTCGGCCATAGCAGCCATAGCCGGCCCAGCCTCCGGCCCCTCGGCCCGCAGCCTGATTTCAGACCCTTGGGGGCAGCCTAATCCCAGGATATCCAGGATACTGCGGGCGTCCGCCTGCAAGCCATTCCTCTCCAAGATGATGGTGGCCTGAAACCGTTGCGCCAAGGCAGCAATCTTCGCTGCCGCTCGGGCATGCAACCCCAGCCGGTTCAGAACCGGCAACGTTGTTTCCAGATTATCCGTCATGAGAGAAAAAAACCGGTATGTGAGGATGATTACCGTGCCCTTGTTTCATTATAATCCGGTTAGGATTTTTTCTTCAACCGGGTATCGTGTGGTCTGCCTATTTTTTCCGGCAGCTTGCCGGCGGCCTGCAGGGCCAGATAGGTCTGGTAGGCGTGTCGCCGGGACACCCCCAGGGCGGCGGCGGCTTCCTGGGCCAGACTGCGCCCGCTTTTACTGCCGTCCTGGGCCGCGGCTACAAGAAATCCGGCCACATCGACCGGGAGCGGGGCGGCTATTTGGGGTTGCGAGAGAACCAGTGTACACTCTCCCTTGATTTCCTGACCCAGTAGTTGCCCCAGGACCGTTTCCACCGGACCGCGCCAGGCCTGCTCAAAAAGTTTGGTCAGCTCCCGCACCACCAGAATACGGCGGTCAGCCATGGGCGTGGCGAGTTCCTGCAGGGTCTGGAGCAGGCGTCGGGGTGATTCATAAAAGATGAGAATCCGGGGCTCCTGGGCCAATCGGGTCAGGGCCTCCAGGCGTTTTTTGGTCTGCCGCGGCAAAAACCCCACGAAAAGGACCTCGCCGCTGAACCCCGACATGGACAGGGCGGCCAAGCCGGCTGCCGGGCCCGGGATTGGAACTACCGGAATGCCGGCCTCCCAGGCCTGATCCACCAACAGGGCACCCGGGTCCGAAAATCCCGGCGTCCCGGCATCACTGACCAGCGCCACCGCCTTGCCGGCCTGCAGGGCGCGTAGCAGCTCCGGCCCCCGGCTCACCGCATTATGGGCATGGTAACTCAGCAGTTTGGCCGGAATCTGATAATGCGCCAAAAGCTTCCGGGTCCGACGGGTATCCTCGGCCGCGATGAGGTCCACGCTCCCTAATATGTCCAGGGCCCGCCAGGTAATATCGGCCAGATTGCCGATGGGGGTGGCAACAACGTAGAGGTGGCCCGCAACGGCCCTGGCAGCAGGCTGTGATCGCAACATCTCGGAAGCCGACATGGTTCTGCCTAAAAAGCTGCCTGGATAACCGTGACCTGGGGGTTGTCGGCGATCAGGGTGATGGCCACGACGTCAAAGCGGATCTGGGCTGGCCAGCACGGCTGCCGGCGCAAGTAATATTCGGCCGCCCGCCTGAGTCGGCGTTGTTTGCTGACCGTGACCGCCTCCGCGGGGGAGCCGAAACGCAGATTCCGGCGCAGCTTTACCTCGATGAAGACCAAGGCTTCACCTTGCCGGGCCACCAGGTCAATCTCACCCAGCGGTGTCCGCACATTGCGGGCCAGAAGCCGGTAACCCTGCCGCTGCAAGGCCTCGGCGGCCAGGGATTCGCCCAAGGAACCCAGTTGCTGTCTTTCCCCGCTCATGACTCAGGGGCACCACTCGCGCACCCCCCGGAAGGTGCGGCGATGTAGGGGGCAAGGCCCCCAGCGTCGGATGGCCTCCAGGTGCTCCCGGGTGGCATAGCCTTTGTGGCCGGCAAAATTATAGTGGGGATAAAGTCGGTGATACTCCTGCATACGCCGATCCCGGTGCACTTTCGCCAGGATTGACGCGGCGGCGATGGATGGACAGAGGCGATCACCTTGAATGACCGGTTGTTGCGCCACATCCAGGGGCAAGCGCCAAGGGCCGTCCACCAGAACCAGGTCCGGAGGAGGCTGCAAGTCTTGCACCGCCTGGGCCATGGCCCTGAGACTGGCCACCCCGATACCCAGGACCTCGATGTCGGCTACTGCCACCTCCGCAATGGCCCAGGCCAGGGCCTGCTGCCGCACCTGTTGGTCTAAAGATTCCCGCTGGGAGGCCTTGAGCAGTTTGGAGTCGGTCAGGCCCGGTAATTCGGCCGGGTCCGGCAAGATAACCGCCGCGGCGACCACCGGACCGGCCAGGGGTCCGCGGCCGACCTCATCGACGCCGGCTAAAAAGCCAAGGCCCTGCTGCCGGAAATGGGCTTCAGGAGCGCTCACCAGGGGCAGCAACGTCGGATGGCTGGCTCGGCCACGGGGAGAACCCAAACCGCCGCTCTCCGTCAGCTCACCTGTTTCTCTTTGATGCGAGCCTTTTTCCCATAGAGGCTGCGCAGATAATAAAGCCGACCGCGGCGCACCTTGCCTTTGCTCACCACCCGCAGTTCATTGATGCTGGGCGAGTGCAGGGGGAACGTCCTCTCCACGCCCACTTCGTACGAAATTTTCCGGACTGTAAAGGTGGCGCCGGTGTTGTTGCCGCGTTTGCGGATCACCACGCCTTTGAATACCTGAATCCGTTCTTTGTCGCCTTCCACGATGCGGACGTGCACTTCCACTGTATCGCCGACCTGAAAATCCGGCAGGTCCGCCCGCATATGGTCTTTGGAGACCTGATCAATCAGAGGGTCCATGATCTATCCTCATAGGTTGTGTCGTCAGCCCCGCGGGCTGATTGGGCATGTCAGCAAACACGCTTTTCGTTCGGCTTGGCCCGGCCCAACGGGTTGGCGGCCTTTTTAGAAGCAGTTGCAAAACTCTGAGACCGACTATCGGTCATTCTGGGCGCCGTGAAGCATCTCATCTTGCCGGCGGGATCGAGAGCCTACGCTGCGTTCCGGATGACAAAACAGGGTTTGGCGGCCGACTCTACGCCGAGTCCGGCGGTTGCCCCTCACCCACCGTCAACGTTGCCAGATAGGCTCGATCCTCTGCCGTCAGCCGGGCGTGGAGCAACAGGTCGGGCCGCCTTTCCCAGGTGCGGCGCAGGGCTTGGTGCCGCCGCCAGCGGGCGATGCGTTGATGGTCGCCGGACAGCAAAACCTCGGGCACCGTATAGCCGGCAAAGTCCCGGGGCCGGGTATATTGGGGACCTTTCAGCAGATTATCTTTAAAGGAATCTTCCGCCGCCGAATCTTCAGCTCCCAGACTGCCCGGCAAGAGGCGCGTGACCGCATCCACAATGGCCAGAGCGGGAATCTCCCCCCCCGTCAGGATGAAATCACCCAGAGATATTTCCGTATCAATGAAATACTGCACCCGCGCATCAACGCCTTCATAGTGCCCACAGATCAGCAGCAGGCTCTCTTGCTGCGCCAGGTCCTGGGCCATGGCCTGATTAAAAAGGCGGCCCTGGGGGCTGAGCAGGATGACCTGTACCTGGGGGCGCCTCTCCCGCACCCAGTGAATTGCCCTGACCAGTGGCTCGATTTTCAACACCATGCCCGGGCCACCGCCAAAGGGTCGGTCATCGGTGACCCGATGCCGGTCAAAGGCAAAATCCCGGAGGTTCAGGCAGGCCACCGATAAAATCCCCTGGGCCTGAGCCCGTTTTAGGATACTGCAGCCCAGAGGCGAGACAAAAAACTCCGGGAACAGGGTCAGGATATCAATGTGCACCGTTTGCCGTGGCCAAACCTGCTGCGGCAATCACCAGCCGTCTGCTTTGCGGGTCGATACTCTTAATCGTCTGGGCTACGGCCGGGATCAGATATTCCTGCCCTTGCCCCTGGATAACATAGACATCGTGGGCCGGGGTGGTCAAAATGGCCGCCACCTCCCCTACGTAGGCCAACGTCTCGGCTACATACACCGGCAGGCCGATAATTTCAAAGTGATAGTATTCGCCGGGCGGCAAAGGCGGCAACTGGGTCGGGTCGATCCAGATCTCCCGGCCGGCTAATTCCTGGGCCTGTTCCCGCGTGGTGACGCCGGCCAGGCTGAGCAGAAAAGCATTGTTCTGGACCCGCACGGCCAGCACCTGATACGGTCTGTCGTCCAGTTCCAGCCATTCCAGCGCTTGCAGCGTTTCCAGGTCGTCCACGTCGACCCAGGCCCTGACCTCGCCCCGCAGGCCATGGGGCCGGGTTATGCGCCCGATACAGACCCGGCGGGAAGCCTGCTTACTCAAGGATTTCCAGCACCGCCCGTTTTTTAATTTTGGTGGAAGCGGCCCCCAAAATGGTCCGCATCGCCCTTGCGGTTCTCCCCTGTTTGCCGATTACCTTGCCTAAATCCTCTTTGGCCACCTTAAGTTCGATTACCGAGGTCTGTTCTCCTTCAATTTCAGAAACTTCCACTTGATCCGGATGGTCAACCAGCGCCTGCGCGATGTATTTGATCAAGTCTTTCATTGTGCGACCTCCGTTGGCGGATAACAACGTCAGAGCCCGGGCATTTGGCCCCTGGCCCGGTCCGGTGGCGGTTTCGTCAGATCGTTGTCAGCACGGCAAAGCATCTTTGCAGCCGCTCAGCCCCGGCGCCATGAGGAAACCGGAGCAGCAAGGCAGCCGCCGGCACATTGTTCACACCTTGCGCGGCAGGCCGAGGAGATCCACTGAGTTAAGCGTCAACGGCAGCCTTTTTCAAGAGGCTGGCCACCGTTTCAGTCGGCTTGGCCCCCCGACTCTGCCATTGGGCCAACAGGTCTTTTTTGATGGTAACAGCCGCCGGATTGCGATTGGGATCATACGTGCCGATAATAGCAATGAAGCGCCCATCCCGCTTGGCTTCACTGTTGGCCACCACAATGCGATAAAAGGGACGCTTCTTGGCCCCATGTCTGGCAAGACGGATTCGTAACGCCATCTATCGTCAGTTCTCCTTCTCAGATAATGTTTTAAGAAAATAGTCTCGTTCCCGGTAGGTTATTCCCGGTGGCCGAGCCTCCTTTCCCTGATGCCCACCAAGCCGGGGGCTGATCAAAGGGGCGAAGCGTTATCAAGAAAAGCCAAAAGGCGGCAGCAGACGCCGTTTCGCTCCCTTTTTGCCGCTGTGCAGCATTTTTTTCATCATTTTCTGGGTCATGTCAAATTGCTTGAGGAGCCGGTTCACGTCCTGGACCGTGGTGCCGCTCCCCCGGGCAATGCGCCGGCGTCGGCTCCCGTCGATGAGGTTATGATTGGCCCGTTCCGCCGGGGTCATGGAATTGATAATGGCTTCCACCTTGACCAGTTCTTTTTCGTCGGGCTGCATGTCCTTGATTCCCTTGACCTTATTAAGGCCGGGAATCATGCCCAGGAGCTGTTCCAGGCTCCCCATCTTGCGCACTTGCCGCAGTTGATCCCGGAAGTCTTCCAAAGTAAAGCCGTCTTTGCGGAGCTTGCGCTCCAGCTCTTTGGCCTGGTCCTCATCAAAGGCTTCCTGGGCCTTTTCGATGAGGGTGAGGACATCGCCCATGCCCAGAATACGGGAAGCCAGCCGGTCGGGATGAAAAACCTCGAGCGCGTCCAGCTTCTCACCCACCCCCAGAAATTTAATGGGTTTGTTGATCACCGAACGCATGGACAGGGCGGCGCCGCCCCGGGCATCACCCTCAACTTTGGTGAGGATCACACCGGTAAGGTCCAAGGCCTCATTAAAATTCTGGGCCACCTGGACCGCATCCTGCCCGGTCATGGCATCGGCGACCAGCAATATCTCGCTGGGTTGGGTGGCCGCTTTGATGGCCTGAAGTTCGGCCATCAAAGGCTCATCCACATGCAAGCGCCCGGCCGTGTCCAACAGGACCACATCATGGCCCTTGGCTGTGGCCAGAGCCAGGGCCGCCTCGGCGATAGCCACCGGCGCCTGCGTCGGTTGTGTGGGGTAAACATCAACACCGATGTCCCCCCCCAGCCGCTGCAGCTGCTCAATAGCCGCCGGCCGCTGGGTATCGGCCGGCACCAATAAAGGTTGCCGGCCCTGTTTTTTCAGCCGCAGGGCTATCTTGGCCGTCGTGGTAGTCTTGCCCGAGCCCTGCAGCCCCACCAGCATCAGGACCACCGGGGGCTTGCCAGCAATTTCCAACCGGGGCGCCTCCCCCCCCAGCAACGTGACCAGCTCGTCGTGGACGATCTTGATCACCTGCTGGCCCGGGGTGAGGGAAGACATGACCTCCTGACCCAGGGCCCGCTGCCGGATACCCTCCACAAAGGCCTTGGCGACCTTATAATGAACGTCCGCCTCCAGCAGGGCCAGCCGCACCTCTCGCAGGGCGTCATTAATATTGAGCTCGGTAAGTTTGCCGTGCCCTTTTAATTTCTTAAAAACGTTCGCCAGCTTATCCGAGAGGCGGTTAAACATGATCTCTTCTCAAAATAAGGTTAAAAACAGATTTTACTATTTATAATTCTTTATTGTCAATGAATAAATTGTGCACTGGCCTCAGCCCTTAATGACTCCCAGAGGCTGGAGTCTGGCCACCTTGCGGCTGATACCGGCGCCGTGGACAACCTCCACCACCTGTTCCACGTCTTTGTAGGCCTCGGGAATTTCTTCGGCCACCGTGCCGCGTCCGGCCCCCCGGACGATGATACCCTGGACAGCCAGCTCTTTTTCAATGGACCGCCCCTTGGCGACTTTCAAGGCCTGATGGCGGCTGAGGATGCGGCCGGCACCGTGGCAGGTGCTGCCAAAGGTCTCCTCCAGGGCTTTGGCCGTCCCCACCAAGAGATAAGAATAACGGCCCATATCGCCCGGAATCAGCACCGGTTGGCCGATTTCCCGGTAAGCGGCTGGAACCTCCGGATGATGCGGCGGGAAGGCCCGGGTCGCCCCTTTGCGGTGGACACAGAGGCGCCGTTTCCGGCCGTTCACTTCATGGGTCTCGATCTTGGCGATATTGTGGGCCACATCATAGACTAATTGCAGACCTAAAGGCTTCGGTCCCAGCCGGAGAATCTCCTGGAGAGTTTCCCGTACCCAGTGGGTGATGATCTGACGGTTGGCAAAAGCAAAATTGGCCGCCGCGGCCATGGCCCCCAGATATTCCTGGCCTTCCGGCGATTGCACCGGCGCGCAGCATAACTGCCGATCAGGCAGGTCAAAGCCATACTTGGCCGTCGCCCGCAGCAGTTTGCCGATGAAATCATCACAGACCTGGTGACCCAATCCCCTGGAGCCGGTGTGGACGATGACCGTCACCTGGTCAGGAAAAATATCTAAGGCCCGAGCCAGATCAGCATCGAAAATTTCGGCCACATAACCGATTTCGACGAAATGATTGCCCGAGCCCAAGGTCCCCAATTGATCCCGCCCTCGCTCCAGGGCCTGGTCCGACACCGCCTCGGGATCAGCCCCCGGAATCTGCCCGCCGGCCTCAATGTGCAAGAGGTCGTCGGCCTGGCCAAACCCTTGTTTCACCGCCCAGGCCGCGCCATACCGCAACACTTCCCGCAGGGTCGGGGTCGTGAGCTTCAAATCCCGGCGTCGGGAGCCCACTCCCGAGGGAATATTGGCAAAGAGCCCGTCCACCAATTCCTGGATGCGGTCCACAATCTCGGGGCGGCTCAGATTGGTGCGCAGCAGCCGCACCCCGCAGTTGATGTCATAACCCACCCCGCCCGGAGACACCACACCCTCATCGAGATCAAAGGCCGCCACCCCACCGATGGGAAAGCCGTAGCCCCAATGGATGTCGGGCATGGCCAGGGAGGGGCCGACGATCCCCGGCAGAGTGGCCACATTCACCACCTGCTGCAGGCTCTGGTCCTGGCGCAGGGCCGGGATCATGGCGGCGGAGCAGAACACCAGCCCCCGGGTCCGCATCTTGCCTTCCTGGGGGATTTCCCAACGATACGCATCAATCTGGCGCAGTTTGATGTCTTTGGCCATCGGCCACCTCGAGCTGCTTCGGTCGGGGACGACGCTGCCCCCAGCCGAGCGGGTGAAGTGCAGTTTATTATATCATTCTGTCTGCTTAAATAGTAGCCATGCCCAGGGTTGAATGCAAGGGACCGGAACCGGACGCAGGGGGAAAACCATACCAGCGCCCCGAGGAGACTCAGGCCGGAGATGATGACTTGTCAAAGCCGAGGTCAAAAGGCTGGTGCTGCTGGAAGGGCTGGGCGTCGGCCAGGACGCGTCCCGCCCCCGCCAACAGGCGGCGCAGATAGGGCGGCAGCAGAGGCAGGGAGGGGGCAAAATCCGGGTCCAGCCACTGTAAGGGCCCCAGCCCCCGCTCGCTTTGCAACCGTCGCAGCCGGGCCGGGGTGGGCCAGACACAGGTCTCGCTGCCGGCCAGCATAAAACCATACTGATCATTAAAGCTGGGAATAAAAGCCGTATAGGGGATAACCGTGGCGAAGACGGTCTGCAGGGTCCGGTACAGGTGGGGAAACAGGCGGATCGCCTGCCCCGCGGAACCGGCCTGAATACTCAGCAATCCTCCCGGCCGCAGTTTGGCCCGCACCAGCCGGAACATTTCTTGGGTAAAGAGGAAAAATGCCGGCCCCCCCTCCAAAGGATCGGTGATATCCATGATAATCACATCAAAAACCGCCTCCGGCTGGGTGGCCAGCCAAGCCCGGGCCTCGGCATGGATCAGCCGCAGGCGGGGGTCGTCCCAGGCCAGGCCACCAAATTCCGGTAGATGGCGGCGGCACTGGGCCACCAGTTCTTCGTCCAGATCAACCATGAAGACGGTTTGGACCACGCCATGACGGAGGACCTCCCGCATGGTGGCCCCTTCCCCGCCGCCCAAAACGGCTACCCGCGCCGGGTTGTCGTGGGCCATCAGGGCCGGATGGACCAAGGCTTCGTGATAGATCACTTCATCCCGGGAGGCCGACTGCAAAACACCGTCCAGGATCAGGGCTCTGCCCAAGGCGGGCGCCTCAATGATCATATAGTGTTGATAACGGGTCTGGCCCGCCGCCAGAATCCGATCATAGCGATAGCCGCAGAGGTCAGAGGGGCTGTTAAATTCCACAAACCATTGACCATCAGGCCACTGTGGGCGCATCATGAATGCTTCCGCAAGGAGATTTTGGTAAACAGGAAGGGGCAGGACCGCTTCCCCTGCAACCTTTCCCGAGCCACGCACCAGATTAAAAAACCATGGTTGCGGGAAATCAGCGGGCCTTGGCCTCGTCCCGACAGACCGCCAGCACCTTTTGCATATCCTCCCAGGTCTTGATGCGATCCTGGGGGACCCGCAGCAGGTAGGAGGGATGAAACGTCGGCATCACCGGGATACCCTGCCATGTCTGCCATTGACCCCGCAGCCGGTTCAGGGGCTTTTTTGATTCCAGAAGGGCATGGGTGGCCACGGCTCCCAGCGTGACGATCACCCGGGGTTGAATCGCCTGGATCTGCTGAATCAGGAAGGGCCGACAGGCTGCGATCTCTTCGGCGTCAGGGTTGCGGTTATTGGGGGGGCGGCATTTGGCGACGTTCGTGATGTACACCTCTTGCCGGTTGAGCCCCAATCTTTCCAGGAGCCGGTTGAGAAGCTGACCGGCGGCGCCGACAAAGGGTTCGCCCTGTTGGTCTTCTTCGGCCCCCGGCGCCTCGCCGATGAACATCAGCCGCGCTTTGGGGTTGCCGGTGCCAAAAACCAGATTAGTCCGGGTCCTCCAAAGTTTGCAACGTCGGCAGTCCCCCATCTCCTGCCGGATATCATCCAAGCTTACCGGCGGGGTTGTTTCGGCCACAGCCCTGGCCTCGACCGGCCGGGATATTGCCGACGCGGCCAGAGGCGCTTGCACCGGGGGCAGGTTGCCTTCCAGCCAGGCGAGCCCCAGCCGGCGTTGATACTCGATAAATTCCCGCAGGCTGGCGCTGAGACGACGCAGTTCTTCCGGAGCACCACGGCGCGACATCCTCTACCCCCGGCGTTCGGCCAGCAGGGCCGCCACCCGATCGAGGATGCGGTCAGCCACCTCTTCCTTGCTGAGGAGCGGCAGAACTTCCACTCCGCCCTGGCGGTCCAGGATGGTCACCCGGTTGGTATCCACGGCAAACCCGGCGTCGGGCGCCGAAACATCATTGGCCACAATGAGATCCAGGTTTTTCCGCTGCAATTTGGTGGTGGCGTGCTCCAGCAGGTCCTGGGTCTCGGCAGCAAAACCCACCAGCACCTGCTGCTGCTGCCGACGGGCCCCCAAACCGGCCACAATATCGGGGTTATGGGTGAGCTTGACCAGCATCTCTTCTTCGCCCCGCTTGATCTTTTGTTCCGCCAACCCGGCCGGACGATAATCGCTCACCGCCGCTGACATGATGAGGACGTCGCATTGGGAAAACAGCGACTCAAGGGCGGCCTGCATTTCCAGGGCAGTGCGCACCAGGTAACGGCTGACCCCCCACGGCGCAGGGAGAGCGGTGGGGCCGCTCACTAAAGTCACCTCAGCCCCCCGCCGCCGGGCGACCGCAGCCACGGCATAACCCATCTTGCCGGTGGAGCGATTCGTTAAGAAACGGACCGGGTCCAGGTCTTCATGGGTGGGGCCGGCGCTCACCAGGATGCGGCGTCCGCCCAGATCCGGGGGCGTCACCAGGCAGGCAATGGCCGCGACAATATCCGGCGGTTCGGGCAGTCGACCTGAACCATAGGCCCCACAGGCCATCTCCCCCGCAGCCGGTTCCAGGATATGGAAACCGCGCTGCCGCAGCTTGCCCAGGTTCTCCTGCACCACCGGATTCTCATACATCTTCACGTTCATGGCCGGGCAGACCAGAATGGGGCGGCTGGCCGCCAGGATGACGGTCGTGAGAAGATCATCACCGATGCCGGCGGCAAGCTTGGCCAGGCAATTGGCAGTGGCCGGGGCAATGACGATGGCGTCCACCGCCTGGCCCAGGGAAATATGTTCCAAAGGCTCAGTCCCGGGACCGAAGAGGTCGGTGCGCACTGTCTCGCCGGAAAGGGCCTGGAAGGTAAGCGGCGTGACAAACTGTTGCGCCGCCGCGGTCATGACGACCTGGACCTGGGCCCCGGCCGTGACCAACAGGCGCAGCACCTCCACTGCCTTGTAGGCGGCAATGCCACCGGTGACCCCGAGAAGGATTTTTTTCCCTTGCAAGCTGGCCGTCATGATAACTGCCAAAACCGCCGGTCAGGCTCTGCCTCTAAAAAAAAGGGTTATACTGCCGTTCCTGCCCCACCGTGGTAGCAGGGCCGTGGCCCGGCAGGACCAGATAATGATCACCCAGTGGGAAGATTTTGGTCTTCACCGATTGAATCAGGTCCTCAAAAGAGCCGCCGGGAAAATCCGTCCGGCCGATGGAGCCGGCGAACAAGGTATCCCCCACGTAAACAATGGGCTCGTTCTGCAGGACCAGACAGATGCCCCCCAGGGTATGGCCGGGGGTGTGCAGCACCTTCAATTTGTATGGCCCAAATTCCAGAATGTCGCCTTCAGCCAACAGGATTGAGGCGTGGGAAGGCTGCAGACGCCCGCCGGTGAAAAACAGCGCCTCCGCCGAAGGCTGGCTGAGCATGGGGGCATCGGCGGCATGAATGGCGATGGGCGCGCCGGTGGCTTCCACCAGGGCATGATTGGCCCCCACATGATCAAAATGCCCGTGAGTATTAATAATCGTTTTCAACTGCAGCTTTTCTTGGTTGAGCACCGCCAGAATATCCGGCCCATCCCCCCCGGGGTCGATGACGACGGCTTCCCGACTGTCTTCGTCGCCCAGGATGTAACAGTTGGATTCCAGCATGCCCACACTCATTACTTTTTGAATCATAAATATTCCTTCACAGATAATTTCCGATTGGCAACACAGGCCAAAGGTAAGAAGCGAAGGCTATTTTTAAATAACCTCTCCCCTGCCCTCTCACGCCCCCAAAAGCATTCTGACGCCATGGTAGCCGAAGAAACATCCAAAGACCATCAGAAAGACGGCGCAGGCGGTCATGAAACCCTGATAGAGGCGGTCGGAAAGGAAGCGCTTGCCCTGGGCCACGGCCATGGCCACCAGGCTGTACCAGACCAGATCAGCCAGGAAATGGCCGACGAAGAAAAAAGCCACCCCCCAGAGGCCATAGGTATACGCAAAGAGGACATAGCTCAATCCCAGGGTGACCCACCAGATGAGCCAATAGGGGTTGGCCAGACTCATGACCACGCCCGCCCAGAAGGGGTGGAATTTACCCGCCGTCCTGCCGCTGAGGTCCAACCTGGTGGTGCGCACGGAACTGAGGAGATCATAGCCCAGCCACCAGAGGACAACGGCGCCGGTCAAAGCCACCGCGCCCATAATGAGCGGCTGATTGATAATGGCGCCAATGCCCAGAAGCAGGAAAACGAGCAGGGCCAGTTCCAGGGCGCCGTGGCCCAGCATGATGAGAGGACCGGCCCAAAACCCCCGGCGAGCCGCCTCGGCCACGGTATAGGTCAACAACGGCCCCGGCATCAGGGCCCCGGACAGGGCGATGACAAATGAGGAGCTAAAGATACCGGCGAGAATCAGGGCAAGTTCCACGGCGCTGTTTTTCCTTGGTTGGAGCAGTCAAGTGCTGCGGCTATTTTAACCTTAAATTGTAATGGTAACAGAACCAGCGGCAAAACCAAAATAAAAATCCCCGGGCCAGGGCATCGCCGGCCAGCTTAGAAAACAGCCCGCCAGAGGATCTGGTGCACAGGCTGCAAGTCCCAATCCTTTATACCCGCCTGCCGGAAACTGGCGCTCAAATCACCGGCCCGTAGGGCGTGGTGCCAACTGAGGAGTTTGCACCCGGCGGCCACCAGGAAGAAGGGCAGCGCCTCCTCCTGGGCCAGGGCCCGCCACTGCGCCAGCCCCGCCTCCCGGTTCATCTCGTAGATCCAGATCTGCCCGTTGGCTCTGACCACCCGGCGCATCTCTTGTAACCCCTGGACCGGCTGCTGCCAGGTATGAAAACTAAAAGTGGCCAGGCCCATGGCCCCACAGGCCGGCGCCAGGGGCAAGGCCGCCGCATCGCCCACCAGGCGCCAGACCCGGTCTGATGCGGCCGGCTGTTTGGCGCCGGCCCAAGGATGGCGCAGCATCGCCGGCGAATAGTCCACTGCCAGCAAGCGCAGGTCAGGCCGCTGTTGGGCCACGATGGTCAGAAGCTGCCCGGTGCCGGCGCCCACGTCAATCAACAACCCCCCCGGCGGGGCCGCGGCTGCCACGTCGGCGGCCAGGCGGCGATACAGACGCTGCATCAGCCCCAGGCGCACCAGCACATGATAGAGCCAAGGCGGCGGTTCCAATTCAAAAGGGAAAAAGGCGCTCATGTCTTGGCCTCAAAAGGCTTAAAAAGAAGCCAAACCGGGTTGCTTTGCTTGCCCATAGAGATATCTATCACTTTTTTTTTGTATCCGGTTTTTTTGTGTGCTATACATAGGCAATGATCTTTCGCCTGCTGCCTTTTTGGCCCATACCGTAAGGGCAGCTTGCCAGGCCCCTGCCGGCAGTTTTGTCCGGCTGCAGACTGAGGCGATGGATCAGAATAATTCTTTCCTCTCCTAAGCTATTAATTTATTGCTCATCATTGCCGATAAGACCCGCATCCCAGGGGCCGCGGGCAGGGAGAGGATTGTTTTTGGACCAGTTGGTCAAAAAAACCTATAGATTGCCAAGAAGGCCGATGTCTGGCACAACCGGCGCATCGCCCATCAGAAAGCGGAATCATGATATGCCGATGTACCCGATTAGAACTGCGCGAGATCATCATTCCCTTCCGCTTTGCCTTTAAACATTCCCTGGCGGTGCGGCGCCAGGCCAAAAATCTAGTGCTTACGCTTCACACCGATGCCGGGACCGTGGGCTATGGCGAGGTGATTCCCCGGCGCTACCTGACGGGCGAAACCATTGCCACGGCCTGGGAGGATATCTGCCGCCGGTTCTGGCCGGCCGTGCGTGAGCTGCAGCTGAATGATCAGGAATATCCCTATCGGGCCTTGCAGCCGCTCTTTACCTGGGCCTCGACGCAGCGCCGCACTGCGGCCTTTGCCGGGATTGACCTGGCCGTCTGGGACGCCTGGGCCAAGGCCGCCCACCGGCCGGGCTTTTCCCTTTTTGGCCAGCGCCGGCCCCTGCCAGCACCCCTCACCGGCCCCCTGGGGGCAGGCTCCATGCACTACCTCCGGCGGGTGGCCACTCTCATGCGCTTTTTGGGTTTCCAGGAATACAAACTGAAAGTGGGCAACATCCAGGATCTGGCCGCGGTCAAGCTGCTGCGCCGGATCATTGGCCCCGACCGCGACCTGCGGGTGGATGCCAATGCCGGTTGGAACACCGCTCAGGCCATTGCCATGATGCACGAACTCCGGACTTTTGGCGTCAGTTCCGTGGAGCAGCCCATCCCGGCCGGCAATGTCCAAGAGCTGGCCCGGGTGCAGCGGCAAGGGGGCTTGCCGGTGGTGGCCGATGAATCGCTCTGCACTTTAGACGACGCCCGCGTGCTCCTGGCAGAAAGGGCGGCAGATATCTGGAACCTGCGCCTGGCCAAGATCGGCGGCTTCACCGGATTTTTGGCCCTGCTGCAAGTGGCCGGCTATCCCCTGCCGCCCGCCTGCCAAAGTTCCGGCCCCAGTCCCGGCCAGAACCGGAAAAACGACCCGGCCTACCGCCCCAAAATCCATCTGGGCGTCCTGGTCGGCGAGACTTCCCTGATCACGGCGGCAACCCGGGCCTGTTTGGGCCTCTGTCCCTTCATTCATGTGGAATACGGCTATCCCCGCATCCTCCTGAAAATGGACCCCTTCCAAGGGGATCCAGGCGGCTACAGCGGCACGGCCAACCCCTTGGGCCAGGCCTCCGGCCTGGGGGTCACGCCCAGACCGCAGCTGCTGGAACGCCTGACCGTGCGCAAAGAAGTCCTGGAGTGAGCAGTGGTCAGTGGCCAGTGGTCAGAATTATGGGGCGGCCCGTAGCCGCCAATATTTCTCTGGCCGTCTGCCCCTCATGGCGGTAGGGCAGGTCTCCACACCTGCGACGCCATCTGTATGAGGAAGAAAAATTCTCCTGCCGTTTCCCAGGACCTTTATCCCCATCGCGGCTTATCTCTCACTGCTTCTGCTTCTGCAGTTCTTCCTTGATCTTCTCGGCAAAGGCCTCCTGAAAAGCGGGAATCTCCAGGGCTTGGTCCTGATGACCAGAGAGGTACAGCGCCAGCCCCCGGTTCACCTGCAGCTCTTTGTTATCCGGTTGCAGGGCCGCTAATTCCTCAAAGATGGGCAGGGCCTCATTGTATCTATCCATGGCCATCAGGGTGGTGGCCTTGCCGAAGCGGGCGTAGAAATGGTCCGGTTGGCGGGCCAGCACTTCGTCAAAGGCGGCCACCGCCTCGGCCTGGCGGCCCATATCGTTCAGGAGAAAGGCCTTGGTTTCCAAGGCCTTGAGGTCGTCGGGAACCTGGGCCAGCTTTTTCTGGCAGCAGAACAGAGCTTCCTCCAAGAGGCCCTGATTGGCCAGGGTCATGGCCGCGGCCATCCACGGCGTATCATCGCCCACCACCTTGCGGATCAGCCCCTCAAAGGTATCCATGACCACCCGCCGCCCCACCAGCGGTGCAATGCCACCGTGGCCGGGCATGACATGTTCGATGTCATACTTGCGGAGTGTGCGCAGGGCATAGAGGTAGTGATCCAGGCGGCCGCCAGCCCCTTTGTCCATATCCGCCATGGCTTCCGGCAGCACCGTATCGCCGGTAAAGGCCGTCTTGGTGTCGGCATGATAAAAACAAAGGCCGTCAATGGTGTGGCCAGGGGTATGGATCACCTCAAAATCAAAACCACTGAGGTTGATTACCTCGCCCCCTTTCACTTCCCTGATCTTGATGCCGCCATCTTTGAGAATTTCAATGTATTCGGCCGGGCCGGATTCATGCAAGATCACCTCCACCTCCAGGGCCGGACT
>CALGOE010000156.1 GCA_937958145.1 uncultured Desulfobacca sp. | reverse complement strand
TATATTTTTTTGTCAACAGTGACGGCACCATCAGGCCGGTAATTTTGGTAACTCCATAGGGGAAAACGGGCAAGCCCATCGCTTGCCCCAAGGGGAGGATTGCCCTTACCGGTCAAGGCTTTGCGGCTGAGAAAGGGGCTTCCCGGCGGGTGGGAATGGTAAAACTGATCTTGGTGCCGACGCCGGGAAAAGAGTTAATTTCCAGAGACCCTCCCAGCATCCGGACCCGCTCAGCCATGGTCGCCAGCCCCAGGCCGCGCTTGAGGGATCCCTGGGCCAGGACCTGGTTCACATCAAAACCGACGCCGTCATCGGCTACCAGAAAGGCGACCGCCTCCCCTTGACGCTGCACCGTGATTGCCACCCTGGTAGGTTTGGCATACTTGGCGATGTTGGTGAGACACTCTTGAAAGAGGCGATAGATGTTGATCATGGCTTCCAGGGAGAAAAGGCCGGTAATATCATCGAGTTGGCTGGTAAATTCCCTGACGTTGGCATGAGTGCAAAAGGTGGCAAAGAGGTGTTCCAGGGCCGCATTGAGCCCCAGATCCTGGATGATGGCAGGACTTAAATCCCGGGCCAGGCGCCGGACGCTTTCGATAATATGGTCCAAGTGGCCGATGATGGCCGCCACCTCGCTGTTCAGATGCGGCTGGTCCCCGGGCAGTTTTTTCTGCAGGGCCCGCAGTTGCAGTTTGAGGACCAGAAGGGATTGGCCCAGATCATCGTGCAATTCCCGGGACAGGCGTTGCCGTTCCTGCTCCTGGGCACTCATAAGTTGGGAGGTCAACTCCTGCAATCTGGCCTGAGAGTCGGTCAATTCCGCCTCAGCCTTTTCCCTCTCTTTGATTTCCCGGATCAGGGCCAGGTTTGACTGGCGCAACAGTTCGGTGCGTTGGGCCACGGTCTGTTCCAGGTCCTGGCGGGCCCGCTCCAGGGCCTCTTCGAAGCGCCGGCGCTGAATGGCCAGGGCAAAGACCTCCCCCAGCCGCGCCACGGCCGCCAGGTCGTGGTCCGTATAATCCCGGCTGGCATTGGCCAGAGAGATCTGGCCCACCAGATCCGATCCCAACCTGACCGGGACCGAAAGAAATCTGACAATGGGTATATGCCCCTTCGGCGTTCCCTGAGCCGCGGGATGGTTCTGGGGGTCATTGGTGTAAAACGCCCTGCCGGTATTCAGAGAATGGCCCCACAGCCGGGGATAGCTGCCGTCGGCGGCCCGCGGGAAGGCAATGCGCTGCTGTGCCGCCAACACCGAACATTGACCGTTCATCATATCGGTAAGGGTATGGCTTACCAGATCACCGTTGTGGGGATCGATGGTGGAAACATAGCCGTGCAGACTGCCGGTGAGTTTCTGGGCCTGAGACAAAACAGCGGCCGCAATGGTTTTCAGATCCGCGCCGGGACCGACCAGGGCTGGATAGAGGGCGGCCAAAGCCGCATTGACGGCCACTTCCCGATGCCGGGCGTCGGCAAGGTCCGTCACCCCCTCGGCAGCAGGGCTTGCCGGGAGATCGCTGGATTCCTGAGGGGGGAGCGGTTTGACTTCCGTGGACATACTCACCTCACCGGCGGTGGAAACGGCTGGGGCGACATCCCGGGGAGGGGCCGGATACCTTGTTTTGACTGGCAAATCTACCCCCATTATAGCCGGAAAAAACGCCAGAGGCAATCTTTCCGCCGGCACTACTTTTTCCCCGCAACCTGTCGGCCTGATTGGCACCGGAGCGCCAGGTCCTTGCCAAACTGTTGGAACAGCTTAACAAAACGTATAAAAGTCTTGCTTTTACTGTATAGCATGGTAATATAGCCTGATAAATATATACATTTTACATTGCTAACATCACACCGATCACGCCGTGGCGAAGGGAGGTGTTCGTTTGCCGAGGGCCTTACAACCGCAGGCGCCCCCGTTTTCTTGGGCCGATGCCTACATCAGCGACGAGGTGGAACAGGCGGCCAAGAGAGCACAGACCGCTCTTCTGGCCCTGCAGCATCCGGATGGGTTTTGGTGGGCCGAGCTGGAGGCCAATGTCACCATTACCGCCGAGTATATCATGCTCCTGCATTTCCTGGGGCTGGCTGACCGCAGCAAGTTCATCCGGATGGCCAATTACCTTCTCTCCCAGCAACTGGACAACGGCGGTTGGTCAATCTACGCCGGGGACGGCGGCGATCTCAGCACTTCGGTGGAAGCCTATCTGGGACTGAAGCTGGCCGGCCTGCGGGCGGAGGAACCGGCCCTGCAAAAAGCCCGGCAATTTATCCGGAGCCGGGGCGGGCCCCTGAAAACCCGGGTCTTCACCCGCATCTTTCTGGCCCTCTTCCAGCAGCTGAGCTGGCGGGGCATCCCCACCATGCCGGTGGAATTCATCCTCATGCCCCTGTGGAGTGGCTTGAGCATCTACGAACTCTCCAGCTGGTCCCGGGCCACAATTGTGCCCCTGTCGGTGGTCATGGCCAAGCAGCCGGTCTGCCCATTGCCGCCGGACCAGGGGGTCCGGGAACTTTTCCTCCCAGGGGAGGACCCTTTCCGGGATCATCAGGTCTCTTTTCAGAAGAACGGTCTGAGCCTGGAAAATCTCTTTGTCGGCATTGATCGCTTGCTGAAGATTTACCACTCCCATCCGTACCCGCCGCTGCGCCAATTCGCCCTCCAACAGGCCGAAGCTTGGATCATCAGCCATCAGGAGCCTTCAGGGGATTGGGGCGGTATCCAGCCGGCCATGCTCAATTCCATCCTGGCTCTGCACTGCCTGGGATACGGCACCGAGCATGACGTCATCCAGAGAGGGCTGGCGGCCCTGGAATTCTTCACCCTGTCCGAAGGCAACCGCTTATGGCTGCAGTCCTGTATTTCACCGGTCTGGGACACGGCCCTGTCAGTGCGGGCCCTGGCCGCCTCGGGGCTGACCGGAAATCATCCAGCCCTCAAACGGGCCTGTTATTGGCTCCTGGCCCAACAGATCTTTCAGCGGGGGGATTGGTCCCAAAAAAATCCCTATCTGGCCTCGGGCGGTTGGGCCTTTGAATTCCATAACAGCTGGTACCCCGATATTGACGACAGTGCAGTAGTTCTCATGGCCCTGGCCGAAGGCTTGCCGGACCGCCAACGCCACCGCACCGCCCTGGACCGGGGGCTTC
The DNA here is from genome assembly GCA_937958145.1 of uncultured Desulfobacca sp. Taxonomy (GTDB): domain Bacteria; phylum Desulfobacterota; class Desulfobaccia; order Desulfobaccales; family Desulfobaccaceae; genus Desulfobacca. Next base: position 2,614 of record CALGOE010000156.1, on the reverse strand, counting down.
ATTGGTGTCTGGGTATGCAGTCCCGGAACGGCGGCTTTGCCGCCTTTGATACCGACAATACCAAAGCCTGGCTCAATGCCATACCCTTTGCCGATCTCAAGGCCCTCATCGATCCGCCCACCGAAGACGTCACCGGCCGGGTCCTGGAAATGCTGGGACTCTTTGGGTATACCAAGGAGCATCCGGCCGCAGCCCGGGCCATTGCCTTTCTGCGGCGGCTGCAAGAACCGGACGGCTGCTGGTATGGGCGCTGGGGGGTCAATTACATTTACGGCACCTGGTCGGTGTTGTGCGGTCTGGCCGGCATCGGCGAAGATATGACCCAACCATATATCCGCCAGGCCGTGGCGTGGCTGTTGGCCCACCAGAACGAAGACGGGGGCTGGGGGGAGACCTGCGCCTCGTATAAGCACCCTGAGCTGCGCGGCCAGGGGCCCAGCACCGCCTCCCAGACCGCCTGGGCCCTTCTGGGCCTGATGGCGGCCGGAGAAGTGAAGCACCGGGCGGTAGCCCGAGGGATCAACTATCTGGTGCGCACCCAGAATAGTCAGGGCCGGTGGGAAGAACCCTATTTTACCGGCACCGGCTTTCCCCAACATTTTATGATCCGCTACCACCTCTACCGCGATTATTTCCCGTTGATGGCCCTGGGGCAATACCTCAGACGCCAGGGGCGCTCGGACCGTGTCTAAAACTCTCGTCACCGGCGGTAGCGGATTTGTTGGGCGGGCCGTGGTCGAGGCCCTCCTGGCCCAAGGTCGGGAAGTGCGCGTCCTGGCCCGGCGGCGGCAGCATCCGGCCCTGCAAGGCTTGCCGGTGGAAGTGGTCAAGGGTGATTTGACCGCCCCGGAGACTCTCCGCCAAGCCCTGCAGGGTTGTTCCCGGCTCTTTCATGTGGCCGCGGATTACCGTCTTTGGGTCCCTGATCCGGCCACCATGTATGCGATCAACGTCGCCGGCACCCGGTCCCTGTTGCAGGCGGCCCTGGATATGGGCCTGGAGCGGGTGGTCTATACCAGCACGGTGGGAGCCCTGGGTAATCCCGGTGACGGTACCCCCGGCAACGAAGACACGCCGGTGACCCTGGCCGATATGGTAGGGCACTATAAACGCTCAAAATTTCTGGCCGAACAGGTAGCCCTGGAGTTTGCCGCCCGGGGTTTGCCATTGGTCATCGTCAACCCCAGCACGCCGGTGGGCCCCTGGGACAGCCGCCCCACCCCCACCGGTCAGATGATCGTCGATTTTCTCAACGGCAAGGTCCCGGCCTTTCTGGACAGCGGCCTGAATCTCATCCATGTCCGGGATGTGGCAGCCGGCCATCTCTTGGCCGAAGCCCGAGGTACGACCGGTGAGAAATATATCCTGGGGCACGTCAACCTGACCTTGGCGGAAATCTTCCAACTTCTGGCCCGGATCAGCGGCCGCCCCGCCCCCCGTTGGCGCCTGCCCTATTACCCGATCCTCGGCTTGGCCTATCTCAATGAATTCTGGTCCACCTGGATTACCCGGCGGCCGCCGCGTATTCCCCTCACTGCCGTCAAAATGGCAAAAAAATATATGTATTTTGACTCCCAGAAGGCTGTCCGGGAGCTGGGTCTGCCCCAAACGCCCATCAGCGAGGCCCTGGAGGCAGCCGTGACCTGGTTCCGGCGCCATGGCTACGCGCCCGGCCAGGCGTAATCGCGTTGTTGCTCATTGCCATTCCGTCAACATTCAATGCTCATGATAATAACTTTTACCAGAAGCCTGCCGGACGATCCTGGTGTATAATGTCTATCTTAAGGGAAGAGGGGCAGCCCCTCTGATCTGCCGGCGGCCCGTGCGTGCCTTGCCATCTGCACAATTCGTTATCCAAGGGAGAACAAAGTGCGGTTCCCACCTAGCCTGACCATGGCTCTGACGGCCTATATTCTCAAAAAGCGGCTGTCCGGGCAGGATAAATTCCCTCTGGTGCTCATGCTGGAGCCCACCCACCTGTGCAATCTCAGTTGCCTGGGCTGCGGCCGCATCCAGGAATATCGGGATACGTTGGGGCAGATGCTGACCCTGGACGAATGCCTGGAAGCCGTGGAGGAATGCGGGGCGCCGGTGGTGACCATAACCGGCGGCGAGCCGCTGGTCTACCCCCATATTTATGAGCTGGTCGCTGAGCTGATAAAACGGCGCAAACACATTTACCTGTGCACCAATGGCCTGTTATTGGCCAAGGCCCTGCCTCGGCTGCGGCCGTCCACCCGGCTGACCCTCAGCATCCACCTGGACGGCCTGGCCCCGACCCACGACCGCATCATCGGCCGGCCGGGCGGCTTCCAGCAGGTGATCGCCGCCATCAAACAGGCCAAGGACAGGGGTTTCCGGGTCTGCACCAACACCAGCATCTATCGGGAAACTGACATCCAGGAAGTCAGAACCCTTTTCAACCTGTTGAGCCGCCTGCACATCGATGGCCTGCTGGTATCCCCGGCCTTTAGTTTTGAAAAGGTAGAGGCCCAGGTCTTTTTGAACCGCGAGGAAATCAAGGAAAAATTCCGGCAGTTAACCGGCAACGGCGCCGCCTATAAATTTGCCAACTCGCCGTTATACTTGCAATTTCTGCGAGGGGAACGGAGCT
>CALGOE010000155.1 GCA_937958145.1 uncultured Desulfobacca sp. | reverse complement strand
TGGAAGTCGGGAATGATGCTCAGACAGGTAAAGGCTTGCGTGCGCTCCACCAAGTGGACCACGCTTTCGGCTTGGCCTCGCCCCACCTCCAGGGCCAAGAAACCGCCAGGCCTCAGGAACGGCGGTACCTCATTAATAAGACGATGGATAACTTCCAGGCCGTCGGGCCCGCCGTCCAGGGCCAGGCGGGGTTCGTAATTGCGGATTTCCGGGGGTAATTGTTCCCACTCCGGGGTGGGCACATAAGGGGGGTTGGAGACGATGACGTCAAAGACGGACTGCCGGGCCAAAGGGGCCAGCAGATCTCCCTGCACCAGGGTCAGGCGCTCCTGCACCTGGTGGCGCCGGCTGTTGGCCCGGGCTACGGCCAGGGCGGCCTCGGACGCATCGGTGGCCATGACCTGGGCCAGCGGAAATTCTTTGGCCAGGGCCACGGCCAGGGCACCGCTGCCCGTGCCCACATCCAAAAAGCGCAGCCCGGTTGCCGGCAGCGTCTTGGAGGCAAGATAATTCCTGACAGCCTCAACGATCAATTCGGTTTCGGGGCGGGGAATGAGGACCGCCGGCGTCACCAGAAAATCCAGGGACCAAAACTCCTGGTGGCCGGTGATGTACTGGACGGGTTCGTGGGCCAGACGGCGGCGCAGGAGGCGTTTATAACAGTCCAATTCCGCCGCCGTCAAAGGCTTGTCATGGCGCAGGTAGAGCTCCAGGCGGGTGCAGCGGAGGCAGTGCGCCAGGAGCAGGGCCGCGCTGGCCCGGGGTTCAGCCACGCCCTTCTGGTGCAGATAGCTCTCCGCCCACCTCAGGACTTTCAGGATGGTCCAAGGCGGGGATTGGCCCGCGGTCATGCCGTCTGCTGTTTCAGGGCCTCGGTGCGGTAGTAGGAGACCAGGGCGTCCAGCATTTCGTCCAGGTCGCCGTCCAGGAAGGCTTCCAGGCGATAAAGAGTAAGCCCCAAGCGGTGGTCGGTAACCCGGCCCTGAGGGAAGTTATAGGTGCGGATGCGCTCGCTGCGGTCGCCGGTCCCTACCTGGCTTTTGCGATCCTGGGCCATTTTTTGCTGCTGCTCCTGGGCCATAATGTCATAGAGGCGGGCCTGCAGCACCTTCATGGCCTTGGCCTTGTTCTTATGCTGGGATTTTTCATCCTGACAGGTCACCACCAGCCCCGTAGGCAGGTGGGTGATGCGCACCGCCGAATCCGTGGTGTTGACGCTCTGGCCGCCCGGTCCGGAGGAGCGGAAGACATCGATGCGCAGATCCTCGGGATTGATCTGCACATCCACATCCTCGGCCTCGGGCAGAATGGCCACGGTCACCGCCGAGGTATGGATGCGGCCCTGGGATTCGGTCACCGGCACCCGCTGCACCCGGTGCACGCCGCTCTCATACTTCAGGCGGCTGTACACCTTCTCCCCGGCGATCAGGGCGATGACTTCCTTGAGGCCGCCGATGCCCGTGGGGTTGTAGCTCAGGACTTCCATTTTCAAATGATGCCGCTCGGCATAGCGGCTGTACATGCGAAACAGGTCGGCGGCAAACAAGGCCGCCTCTTCGCCGCCGGTGCCGGCCCGGATCTCCAACAGGATATTTTTCTCATCATTGGGGTCTTTGGGAAGTAGGAGAAAACGCAATTCCTCCTCGAGATTCGCCAACTTATCCCTTAAATGTTGAATTTCCTCCCGGGCCAGTTCCCGTATTTCCTCATCACTCTCGGTCTTCAGCAGGGTCTGATTGGTCTCCAGTTCCTTTTCCACCTGCTGATAGGTGCGAAAAGTCTTCATCAGGGGCGTCAGTTCCGCATGTTCCCTGGCCAGAAGCTGATACTGCTCCTGATTTTTCAGGATCTCCGGCTCACTGAGCCGACTCTCCAATTCCTGGTACTTTTGTTCAATACTTTTTAAACGATCAATAAGCATGGTTTAAAATCGGTTTCCGATAAAAAATTGTTGAGGCTGATTCTATCTGCAGACGAGTGAATTACCGGCCGCGGCAAGACCGGCGGGCGCTAAGACATGGGCCGGGAGAGGGACTCTTCCTGATTGATGACGGCGCGCAGGGCTTCGAGGGCCACTTCCAGCTGTTCATCGGAGGGCTCCCGGGCCGTGAGGCGCTGGGTGAGCAGACCGGGCCAGAGGACCACCTTGCACAGCGGATGGTCGGTATGCCGCCCACCCAGGCGGATGATCTCATAGGAAACCGCGGCGATGGGGAACATGAGGAGGATCTTGATGCCCACCTGGACCAGGTTGGTGATGAGACGGCCGCCCACCTGCAGGACCGGCAGCAGCGGAAAGAGGACCGTAAAAACCAGGATGCTGGTGAGCAGAACCACCAGGATGAACGACGTGCCGCAGCGGGGATGCCAGATCTGGTGTTTGCGGGCATTCTCCACCGTCAGGGCCTCGCCGGCCTCGAAGGTGAAGATGGATTTATGTTCGGCGCCGTGATACTCAAAGACCCGACGGATGTCGTCTACAAAAGAGATGGACCAGACATAGAGCAGGAAAAAGAGGATCTTGAGCAGGCCGTCCACCACGTGGAAGGTGAAATTATTGACCGTCAGATCCGCGCCCCAGAGCCGGCCCGCCCAGCCGCTGAGATAATGGGGCAGCAGGCCGAAGAAGAAGATGGCCATGGCACAGGCAAAGAGGATGGTCAGGGTCATGGACCAGGGCGATAACTGCTCTTCTTCTTTGTCCACAGAGGCCTGGGCCGAGAAGCTCAGGGCCTTGATGCCATAAATAAGCGCCTCCAACAGCACCACCGGCCCCCGGATAAAGGGCCACTGCAGAAAAGGATAACGCTCCGCCAGGGTATGGAGGCGGTCTTCTTTGATGGTGATGGAGCCGTCCGGCCGCTTCACGGCAATGGCGTAGGTGTGCTTGGCCCGCATCATGACACCTTCAATGACCGCCTGGCCGCCCACCGGATAGGGGGGTTGCTGCCCGGCCATGGCCTATTTCTCCGCCCGGCTCTCCCCAGCCTTTTGATTGTACCCGGCATAGCGCTTGACAAACCGTTCCACCTGGCCGGCGGTGTCCACTAATTTCTGTTTGCCGGTGAAAAAGGGGTGACATTTGGAGCAGATTTCCACCCGGATTTCCTTTTGGGTGGAGCCGGTGGGGAACTCGTTGCCGCAGGCGCAGCGCACCGTGGTTTGATGATATTTGGGATGAATGCCTTTTTTCATG
>CALGOE010000154.1 GCA_937958145.1 uncultured Desulfobacca sp. | reverse complement strand
GATCTTTAATGTCACCAGCACCTACAACGCCATCCTCAGCCAGCAGAAGGTCGTCGCCTCGGTGCAGTTTTCTCTCAATGCCATGCAGGAGCAGCGCCGCAAGATGGCCAAGATGGTGGAGGTGGCCAAGGCCGCGCCGGTGGACCTGATGCGCACCGAGGTACGGGTGGCCGACCTGGAGCAGTCCTTGGTCAAGGAGCAAAATACCCTGGATATCCAGGAACGTCTGCTGGCAACCCTCATGGGCCAGGATTTTGACCGCACCACAATGAAGTTGGCCGGGGAACTCACTTTTGCCCCGAAACGCTATCAGGCCGAGCAGCTTATTCCTCAGGCCCTGCAGCGCCGGCCAGATTTTATTGCCGCTCGGGAGCGCCTGGAGGCCCAGGCCAAAAAGGTGGATGTGGCCAGGGCTGGACATTATCCCAACATCTCTCTAGCTGGGACCTACGGCTATCGGGGCTCGGGGTTTTTAGGGGTCAATGATGTCCGGGGGCCCATCGCCGACAATCGAGGGCCGTTCTATGATGATGACGGCCAGATCGGGGTGGTTTTGACCCTGCCCTTGTTTGAGGGCGGCCGCATCTCCGCCAAGGTGCGGGAGGAAATCTCGGTGCTGGCTGCGGCCCAGGAGCGGCTGCGCAAACTCAATCTGCAGATCCGCCAGGAGGTGGAAACCGCGGTCCTGGATATCAACGCCAGCCTGGAGCGGGTCAAGGCCCTGGCCAAAGCCCTGGACCAGGCCCGGGAAAGTCTGCGCATCGAGAGTCTGAAATATGACCTGGGCTCCGGGACCATCACCGACGTGCTGGACGCCCAGGCGTCGCAGTTGGTGACCGAAACCAATTATTACCGGGCCTTGGCGGACTATCGCACCGCCTTGGCCAGATTGAGACTGGTGGTGGGAGGAGAGCCGGTATGACCCCAGGAATCGTGGTCTTCATCTTTCTCGGCTTCATATTTTTGAACCTCATTAACATCTCGCCGACTTGGGGGCAGGAAGCGGAAAAGGCCAAGCCCCTGCCCTTGGTTCAGGTACAACCGGCCCAGATGGCGCCGATGCCGCAGGTTTTGGAACTGACCGGCACCGTGACGCCCACCCGGCAGGCCCGGCTGGCCTCGCCCAGCGAAGGGCCGATCCAGAATGTCCGGGTCCGGGAAGGCAGCGTGGTCAAACGCGGTGAACGGTTGGTGACCATCGGCCGCTCCGGCGCCGCCCAGGCCCAGGTAACCGCGGCGGCCGAGTCCCTGAAAGAGCAGCAGGCTGAGCTCAACCGCATCAAAATCCTGGTGGAGAGCGGTGCCGTCCCCGGCTCCCAGTTGGACTCGGCCCGGGCCAAATATGAGGGCGCCAAGGCCCTGCTGGCCAAGGCCCGGGAGCAGGCCGGTGACTATTTTGTGGAGGCCCCCTGGGACGGCGTGGTTTCCAAGGTCCTGGTCAAAGACGGCGATTTCGTCGCCCCCCGGACCCCTTTGGTGGAGATGTACGATCCCGGCAGCCTGGTCATCAGCATCGCCATTCCGGAAGCCCACGTCAATGAGATTAAGCGGGGTGCCGTCGCCCAGGTGCAATTGGACGCCTACCCCGGCCAGACCTTTCCCGGCAAAGTCAGCCTGGTCTATCCCAACCTGGACAGCCGTATGCGGACCCGGTCTGCGGAAGTGACGCTGGGCACACCGGTCAGCCTCATCCCGGGCATGTTTGCCCGGCTGCAGCTGAGCCTGCCCAGCACCGGCGAGGTTTTGGCCGTCCCTCTGGATGCGGTCTTGCTCCAACCCAATGGTGACAAGGTGGTGTTTGTGGTACAGGAAGGCAAGGCCCAGCGCCGCCTGGTCAAAACCGGCTCTGAGGCCGGCGGCCGGGTGCAGATCCTCGATGGCCTCCGACCTGGGGAGGCGGTTATTATTGCCGGCCAGGAGAAGCTCAAAGACGGCGCCGCCGTCAAGGTCCAGGGAGGAGTGGAGCAATGAAACTGACTGCGGTTGCGGTGCGCCGCCGCGTCGCCACCGGCGTCATCACCCTGGCGCTGCTGGTGTTGGGCATTTATAGTTTTATCCTGTTGCCGGTGAATTTTCTGCCGGACGTGACCTATCCCCTGATCAAAGTGCATATCTGGTGGCGGGGGGCAACGCCGGAGGAGATCAACACCAACATCGCCGATCCCATCGAACAGCAGATGTCCATGGTGGACAACCTGGATTTTCTGGAGTCCTCCGCCATCGAGGGCATGTATACCCTGCTCATCAATTTTAAATACGGGGTCGACGTTGATGTGGCCTACCAGGACGCCCTGGCGGCCATGGCCCGGGTGGCCCGCAAGCTGCCCAAAGATATTGACCCGCCGCTGATCTTCAAGGCCGACCCCTCGCAGCTGCCGGTGGTCCAGCTCACCATCAAATCGGACCAGTGGGACTTGGCCAAACTCCGCACCTGGGCGGAAAACTGGCTGCAGTACCAGTTGCAGGCGGTGCCCGGGGTGGCCGGCACCGACATCGTCGGCGGCCTCAAGCGGGAGATCCGGGTGCATCTGGATCCCCAAGCCATGGAAAAATACCACCTGACGCTGGCCGGGGTCACCAAACGCCTCCAGGAAGAGAATATCGAACAGTTCGGCGGCCGCGTCACGGTGGGCCGGCGGGAGTTCATCGCCCGCACCCGGGGCGAATTCCAAAACCTGGACGATATCCGCAATGTGGTCCTGGCCAATACCAATGGCAGCAAGATCCTCCTGAAAGATATTGCCCAGGTGGAGGATGCCCATGAAGAAGTCCGCGTCATCACCCGCCTGGGGGGGCAGCCCGCCATCAAACTGAGCGTCCTCAAACAGGCGGATGCCAACACCGTGGCGGTAGCCCGAGCCGCGGCCCAAAGAATCAAGGAACTGCAACCGGCCCTCCCGGCCGGCGTCACCCTGGGGATGGTGGAGAACCAGGCGGTGTATGTCATGGCAGCCCTCAACGGCGTGCGTAATGCCGCGGTGGAAGCCGCCATCCTGGTGATGATCATCATCTTCCTCTTCCTGGGCAGCTGGCGCCACGTCGGGGTGCTCCTTTTGGCCCTGCCCATCACGTTGATCATCAACTTCGCCCTCATGAAACTGGGCAATTTCTCTCTCAATATCTTCTCCCTGGGCGGCCTGGTGGTGGCCATCGGCGTGGTCTTGGATAACTCCATCGTGGTCTTGGAAAATATTACCCGCCTGCGCCAGGTGCACCCCCAGGAAGAAGCCGGCAACCTGGCGGTGCAGGGCACCTCGGAAGTCGGCCCGGCCATCCTGGCGGCCACCCTGTCCTTCCTGGCCCTGTTCCTCCCCTTCCTCCTGGTGCCGGGGCTCACCAGCCTCCTCTTCCGGGAGCTCATTCTGGTCATCGCCGGCGTGGTGCTGGTCAGCCTGGCCCTGGCCGTCACCCTGACGCCCATGCTCACCGCCATCATTGTCGGCCGGGAAGGGGCCCATCAGGAAGGCCGCTTTGCCCGGGTCTTCAACTGGCTGGCCGACCATTATACCCGGTCGGTGCAATGGGCGCTGCGCCACCGTTGGCCGGTGTTCGGCGGCTTTATCGCCGTCCTGGTGGGCGCCGTCCTCCTCCTGCCCTGGCTGGGCAGTGAGTTTCTGCCCCGCATGGACGACGGCCGGGTCATGGTGAAGGTGAAGCTCCCCACCGGCGCCGCCCTGGGCCAGACCGATGATATCCTTAAGCGGGTGGAGGAAAAGCTCCAAGGCGACCCCCTGATCGAGAGCTACATGACCATGGCCGGGGGCAAGGTCTGGGGTCTGGCCACCTATGAGATCGCCAATGAAGGCCAGATTGATATTCAATTGGTGCCGGCCCACCAGCGCCAAGTCAGCACCAAAGCGTATGTGGCACAGTTAAAGAAGAAACTGGCCGAGGTCTCCCTGCCCGGCACCAGACCCATGGTCATGCAGCCGCCGGTCAAGGGCATCCGCAAAATCGGCGAAGCCGATATCGAGGTGAAGATCAAGGGCCAGGAGATGGACCAGCTCTTCCAGCTGGCCCGCCAGACCGCCGAGACCATGACCCGGCTGGCCCATTTTACCAACATCTATGTCTCCATGGACATGACCAAACCCGAGTACGAGGTGGAGGTGGACCGGGTCCGGGCCGCGGAATTGGGGGTGTCGGTGGTGGAGGTGGCCGCCGCCATCCGGGCCCAGATCAGCGGCCAGGTGGCGACCCGCTTCCGGGAAGGCGATTATTTTTATAATATCCGGGTGATGATCCCGGAAAGCCATTTCACCTCCAAGGAACAGGTGGAAAACCTGGTGCTCAACTGCAGCCAGGGCGGGTATCTCCGGCTCCAGGATGTGGCCAAGGTCATCCCCGCCGTCGGCCCGGTGGAGATCGCCCGAGAAAATCAGGTGAAAATGGTCATTGTCCGGGGTGATGCCAGCGGCGTCAGCGTCGGTCAGGCCCTCAGTGAACTGCAGGAGGGGATGAAACGCCTCCAGATGCCGGTGGGCTATGAGGTCTCCTACGGCGGCCAGGCCCAGATGATGGCGGAAATGCAGCGCTCCCTGGTCTTTATCCTGGGCTTTGCCCTCTTTTTCGCCTTTGTGGTGCTGGCGGTGCAGTTTAACAGCCTGCGCCTGCCCCTGGTGATTCTCACCTGCGTACCCTTCTGTCTGGCCGGCATGGTCTATGCCCTCTATCTCACCGGCCTGCCATTGGGGGCCACTGTCATCATCGGTGTGCTCATTGTCGTCGCCGCCAAGGTCAATGAAGGCGTGCTGCTCATTACCTTTGCCGAAGACCTGCGTCGGGAGAAGCATCTGGCGCCCCTGGAGGCGGTCATCCAGGCCCGC
>CALGOE010000153.1 GCA_937958145.1 uncultured Desulfobacca sp. | reverse complement strand
GGCCGTGGCCGCCGGGCCGGTGGCGGCCGGAGCCGAAGCCGCCCCGGCCGTCGAAGAGAAAACCGAATTTGACGCCGTCCTGACCGTCATCGGGCCCAACAAAATTCAAGTTATTAAAGAAGTGCGGGCCATCACCGGTTTGGGCCTGAAAGAAGCCAAGGACGCAGTGGAAAACGTCCCCACGGTCCTGAAAGAAGCGGTTTCCAAAGCCGAAGCCGAAGAAATCAAAAAGAAACTGGAAGAACAGGGCGCCACCGTCGAAATTAAGTAGCCAGGTTGCCCCCCGTTCCACCGGCTTGAGGCAGCACTTTGGAGTTCACCGGACCATCTGGCCGGACTCAAGGAGAAAGAATGGCAGAGGTGTTCTCTCCTCATAAATTATATCGGAAGAATTTCGGCAAAATCGAGAGGATTATCGACATTTCGAACCTCATCGAAATGCAGCAGGAATCCTACGATAGGTTTTTACAAAAAGATACCCCTCCGGAAGTGCGGGGCTATTTCGGTCTGCAGGGGGTTATTAAGAGCGTCTTTCCGATTAAAGATTACAACCGTACTGCCTCCTTGGAATTCGTCAGCTACAGTTTTGCGCCTCCAAAGTACGATGAAGAAGAGTGTCTGCAGCGGGGCATGACCTTTGAAGCACCCATGAAATTAACGGTGCAATTGGTCGTCTACGATGTGGATGCGGATACTGACCCCCCACCGATCCGCGACATCAAGGAACAGGAAATCTACTTCGGCACCATGCCCTTGATGACGGCCAACGGCACCTTTATTATCAACGGCACCGAGCGGGTTATTGTCAGTCAGTTGCACCGTTCCCCCGGGTTGTTCATTGATCACGACCGCGGCCGGACCCACTCCAGCGGTAAACTCCTCTACTCCGCCCGTCTGATCCCGATGCGGGGCTCCTGGATTGATTTTGAATTCGATCCCAAGGATATCCTGTATGCCCGCATTGATCGCCGGCGGAAATTCCCGGTTACCGTACTGCTCAAGGCCTTGGGCTATACCACCGAGGAATTGCTGAACTTTTTTTACAGCACGGAAAAAGTCTACCTCGACGGCGAGGTCATTGAAAAAAAGATCGTTCCCCAATTCCTGCTGCAACGCAAGGCCACGGCCGATATCGTCGTCCCGGAGACCGGCGAGGTTCTGGTGAAAAAAAATAAAAAGATCACCGAACCTCTGCTGCGCAAGATCGAAGCCGCCGGGATTGAGCGGGTCGCTTTGCAGCCCCAGGAACTCCTCGGCCGGGTTGTGGCCCATGATATTGTTGATCCAGGCAGCGGCGAGTTGCTCATGGCCTGTAATGAGCCGCTGACCGAAGAAAAACTGGACTTGCTGCGGCAGCGCAACGTTAAAGAACTGGACCTTTTGTATATCGACGGGGTCAATGTCAGCCCCTGTCTGCGCAACACCCTGGAAGTGGATAAGACCGAAAAACCCCGGGATGCCATTCTCGAGATTTATCGCAAACTCAGACCCGGCAATCCCCCGACCTTGGAGGTCGCCACAACCTTTTTTGAGAACCTCTTTTTCAAACCCGAATATTATGACCTGTCGCCGGTGGGGCGTTTGAAGTTAAATCTCAAGCTGGGGCTAGACACCCCGGTCACCCAGGGCACCCTGACCAAAGAAGACATCCTCTATGCTGTCCGGGAGCTGATTAACCAAAAAGAGAAAGAAGGCCCCATCGACGACATTGACCATTTGGGCAACCGACGGGTCCGGGCCGTCGGTGAATTGCTGGAAAACCAATACCGGATCGGTCTGGTGCGGATGGAGCGGGCCATCAAGGAACGTATGAGTCTCCAGGAGATCGACACCCTGATGCCCCACGATCTCATCAACGCCAAGCCGGTCTCCGCCGTAGTCAAAGAGTTTTTCGGCACCAGCCAGTTATCCCAGTTCATGGACCAGACCAATCCCCTGTCGGAGGTGACCCATAAACGGCGTCTCAGCGCCCTGGGTCCCGGGGGCTTGACCCGGGAGCGGGCCGGTTTCGAGGTGCGGGACGTCCATGCCACCCACTACGGCCGCATCTGCCCCATTGAAACGCCGGAAGGTCCCAACATCGGGTTGATCGTCTCTCTGTCTACCTATGCCCGGGTAAATGAATTCGGTTTCATCGAAACCCCCTACCGGGTGGTGAAGAAGCAGCAGGTGAACGGCCACTGGGAGGTGGAGGTTTCCCGGGAAATCAAGTTCTTAACGGCCCTGGAGGAAGGAGACCATGTCATTGCCCAGGCCAACGCGGCGTTGACCAAGGACAACCGCTTCGCCTCCGACCTCATCTCCGCCCGCAAGGCCGGTGAATTTGTCATGGTCCGCCCGGAAGAAGTGGATTTCATGGACGTCTCCCCCAGCCAGTTGGTGAGCGTCGCCGCCTCCTTGATCCCCTTCCTGGAAAACGACGACGCCAACCGGGCGCTGATGGGCTCCAACATGCAACGGCAAGCGGTACCGCTCCTGACCTGCACCCCGCCGTTGATCGGCACCGGCCTGGAAAACGTCGTGGCCCGGGATTCCGGCGTGACGGTGGTGGCCAAACGCAGCGGCGTGGTTGAGGATGTGGACGGCACCCGCATCGTGGTCCGGGCCGACAACGGCGAAGGCCAAGAGGCCGCTTCCATTGTCGACATCTATAAGTTGACGAAATTTCAGCGCACCAACCAGAACACCTGTTTCAATCAACGGCCCCTGGTACGCCTGGGCGACCGGGTGGAAAAAGGCCAGATCATCGCCGACGGCCCCGCCACCGCCTTCGGCGAACTGGCCCTGGGCAAAAACGTCATGGTGGCCTTCATGCCCTGGGGCGGCTGCAACTTCGAAGATTCCATCCTGGTCAGTGAACGGATCGTCAAAGAAGACGTCTACACCTCGGTGCACATCGAGGAATTTGAAGTCGTCGCCCGGGACACCAAACTGGGCAAAGAAGAAATCACCCGGGATATCCCCAACGTCAGCGAAGAAGCCCTGGCGGACCTGGACGAAAGCGGCATCATTCGCATCGGCGCCGAAGTCAAACCCGGCGATATCCTGGTGGGCAAAGTAACGCCCAAAGGCGAAACCCAGCTTTCTCCCGAAGAAAAACTGCTGCGCGCCATCTTCGGCGAAAAAGCCGGCGACGTCCGGGATACCTCCCTGCGGGTACCGCCCGGCATCGAAGGCATTATCATTGATGTCCGGGTTTTCTCCCGCAAAGGGGTCGAAAAGGACGAGCGCAGCCAGCAGATAGAAGCCGAGGCCATTGCCAAGCTGGAGAAAGATCAAGGCGATGAGATAGATATCCTGACCGCCAGCGTCCGCAAACGCCTCGTCGAGATGCTGGCGGGTCAGGTCGTCGTGGACATCCCCGAGGACAGCAGCGCCGCCAACTACCCTTTGGAAAAGGGTCAAAAAATCACGGCCGAGATCGTGTCCCACCTGCCTTTGGACAGTTGGCGCAATATCTCCTTTGAAGTCCCCGAGGTGGAAGAGCGGGTAGACCGGCTGCTGGACAGCTACGGGGCCCAGATCCAGCAGGTGCAGGATATGTTCGAAGATAAAATCGCCCGCCTGCGCAAAGTCGACGAACTGCCCCCCGGCGTCATCAAAATGGTCAAGGTGTTCATCGCCATGAAACGGAAACTGGCCGTGGGTGACAAGATGGCCGGCCGCCATGGCAACAAAGGCGTGGTCTCCAGGATCTTACCCGAAGAAGACATGCCTTATTTCCCGGATGGGACACCGGTGGACATCGTCCTCAATCCCTTGGGCGTGCCCTCCCGGATGAACGTTGGCCAGGTGCTGGAGACCCACTTGGGCTGGGCCTCCCGCCTGCTGGGACAGCAGATCAGCAAACTTATTAATGAATTTTACGATCTGGAAGCCATCAAAAACCGCATTCGGGCCCTGTACCAGGATCCGGCCATGGAATCCTGGTTGGCCGCGGCAACTTACGAGGAGCTCAAACACTTCTGGGAAAGATATCATAAAGACGGCGTTTATATGGCCTCCCCGGTTTTTGACGGGGCGTTGGAAGCGGAGATTCGGGAATGTTTAAACATGGCCGGGGTGTCCGAAATCGGCAAGGCCGTTTTGTACGATGGCCGCACCGGGGAACCCTTTGACCGCACGGTAACCGTCGGTGCCATGTACATGATGAAGCTGCACCATCTCGTCGATGACAAGATCCATGCCCGCTCCATCGGGCCCTATTCGTTGGTCACCCAGCAACCGTTGGGTGGCAAGGCCCAGTTCGGCGGCCAGCGCTTGGGTGAGATGGAAGTCTGGGCCATGGAAGCCTATGGTGCGGCCTACTCCCTGCAGGAGTTTCTTACCGTCAAATCGGATGACGTCGCCGGCCGCACCCGGATGTACGAAAAGATCGTGAAAGGGCAATACGATCTGGAAGCCGGCCTGCCCGAATCATTCAACGTTCTGATCCGTGAACTCCAAAGCCTGGCCCTGAATGTGGAGCTGTTGGAGGACAAGGATTCTGAGGGGACAGAGAGCAATGGATAAGGCTCGCGAAGTTTTTTTAGAGGATATCAATAGTATTTTTGCCAAACCCAAGGACCCCCTCCAGTTCAATGCCGTCAGGATCTCGTTGGCTTCACCGGAAATGATCCGCTCCTGGTCGTCTGGCGAGGTAAAAAAACCCGAAACCATCAACTATCGCACCTTTAAACCGGAACGGGATGGCTTGTTCTGCGCCAAAATCTTTGGCCCCACCAAAGATTATGAGTGCAACTGTGGCAAATATAAGCGGATGAAACATCGGGGCGTCGTCTGCGAGAAGTGCGGCGTCGAGGTCATCCAGTCCAAGGTCCGGCGGGAGCGCATGGGTCATATCGAATTGGCCTGCCCCGTGGTCCATATCTGGTTTCTCAAAAGTCTGCCCAGCAAAATCGGCAACCTCTTGGACCTGACCCTGAAAGATCTGGAAAAGATCCTTTATTTTGAATCCTACGTCGTCATCGACCCCCAAAATACGCCGCTGCGCCAAGGCGAACTCCTTTCCGAGGAGAAATATCGCCAACTCCGGGAAGAATACGGCGAGGATTTTCAGGCCGGCATGGGCGCCGAGGCGATTCGGGCCATGCTCCGGGATCTGGACCTGGTGGCCCTCTCGGAGCAGCTGCGCGAGGAGATGCAGAAAACCAGCTCCGAGGCCAAACGCAAAAAAATCAGCAAGCGCCTGAAGGTTATCGATGCCTTCAAGGACTCGGGGATCAAACCGGAATGGATGGTCCTGGAAGTCATCCCGGTGCTGCCCCCTGACCTGCGCCCCCTGGTGCCTCTGGACGGCGGCCGGTTTGCCACCTCGGACCTGAACGATCTCTACCGGCGGGTCATCAACCGCAATAACCGGTTAAAACGGCTGGTAGAATTGGACGCGCCGGAAATCATCATCCGCAACGAAAAGCGCATGCTGCAGGAAGCCGTGGACGTCCTCTTCGACAACGGCCGGCGGGGCAAGACCATCACCGGACCGAACAAACGACCTCTGAAATCTCTGAGCGACATGCTCAAGGGCAAGCAGGGCCGCTTCCGCCAGAACCTGCTGGGCAAACGGGTGGACTATTCCGGGCGGTCAGTGATCGTCATCGGCCCCAACCTGCGCCTGCATCAGTGCGGCCTGCCGAAAAAAATGGCCTTGGAACTCTTCAAGCCCTTCATCTACAATCGCCTGGTGCAGAAAGGCTTTGTCAATACCATCAAGGCCGCCAAAAAAATGGTGGAGCGGGAAACCCCCGATGTCTGGGACACCCTGGACGAAGTAGTGCGGGAATATCCCGTTCTCCTGAACCGGGCCCCGACCCTGCACCGCTTGGGGATCCAGGCCTTTGAGCCCATCTTGATCGAAGGCAAGGCCATCCAGCTCCATCCCCTGGTCTGCACGGCCTTCAACGCCGACTTTGACGGCGACCAGATGGCGGTGCACGTGCCCCTGTCCCTCGAGGCCCAGATCGAGGCCCGGTGCCTGATGATGTCCACCAACAACATCCTGTCGCCGGCCAACGGCGATCCCATTATTGTTCCTTCCCAGGATATCGTCCTGGGACTCTATTACCTGACCCGGGAACGGCCGCTGGCCAAGGGCGAACGCATTCCCTTCAACGGCAATCGGGTCATCCCCTTTGCCTCCCCCGAGGAAGTGCGCATCGCCTATGATCAAAAAGCCGTGGATCTGCATGCCCGCATCCTGGTCCGCATGGACGGCGCCCTCTTGCCCCTCCAGGATATCCTGGATGAAGAGGGCAAGATCAAAATCGCTCCCAAGACCCGCCTGCAAGTCGTCGCCCACACTGAGACCTTCGAAACCGTGGCCGATCGGCTCCTGGAAATGTTGGCGGCCAAAGGCATCGACCCCCAATCCGGCGTCAAGGTCAGGGAGCTGGGCCAAATCATCAATACCACCGTCGGCCGGATCCTGTTGTGGGAGATCATGCCCGAAGGCATCTCCTTCGACACCATCAACCGTGCCATGACCAAAAAAGAGATCCGCAAGCTGGTGGGCGAAGCCTATCGCAAATGCGGCATCAAAAGCACGGTGGTCCTGGCCGACCGCCTCAAGGACCTGGGCTACGAATACGCCACCAAGGCCGGTATCTCCATTGCCATCAATGACATGGTCATTCCGCACAGGAAAAAGGAAATCTTGGACCTGGCCCAGGCTGAGGTGGCCGAAGTTGAAAACCAATATCGGGAAATGCTGATCACCAACGGTGAGAAATACAACAAGGTCGTGGACATTTGGACCCGGGCCACGGATGAAGTAGCCGCCGAAATGATGGAAGAAATGGCCCACGAAACCGTGGGCGGCTATCGCCTGGATAAAGACGGCAATAAGGTCTATCTGGAAGAAGAGACCAGCAGTTTCAATCCCATCTTCATGATGGCGGATTCCGGTGCCCGGGGCAGCGATAAGCAGATGCGGCAGTTGGCCGGGATGCGGGGTCTGATGGCCAAACCCTCCGGGGAGATCATCGCCACCCCCATTACCGCCAACTTCCGGGAAGGACTCACCGTGCTGCAGTATTTTATCTCCACCCACGGCGCCCGCAAAGGTCTGGCCGATACGGCTTTGAAAACCGCCAACTCCGGCTATCTCACCCGCCGGCTGGTGGATGTGGCCCAGGATTGCGTCATCACCGAAATGGATTGCGGCACCATCGACGGCATCGAAGTAACGCCGTTGATCGAAGGGGGTGAGATCATCCAACGGGTGGGAGAACGGGTGCTGGGCCGGACCGCCCTCGAAGATATCGTCAACCCCACCACCGATGAGATTATCGTGGCCGCCAACGAAGAGATCGACGAGGACGCGGCCCAAAAGATCGAAGAAGCAGGGCTGGAACGACTGCGCATCCGCTCGGTCCTCACCTGCCAGACCCGCCATGGCGTCTGTGCCAAATGTTACGGCCGGGATCTGGCCCATGGCCGGCCGGTAAACATCGGTGAGGCCATCGGCATCATCGCCGCCCAGTCCATCGGCGAACCGGGCACCCAGTTGACCATGCGGACGTTCCATATCGGTGGCACCGCCTCCCGACGGGCCGAGCAAAGCGTCCACGTCGCCCGCAACCGGGGCAAGGTAAAATTTGAAAACCTGCGCACGGTGCGGGATAACACCGGTCATCTGGTCGCCTTGAGCCGCCAGGGAGAGCTGGTCATCGTCAGCGCCAAGGGCAAAGAGCGCTACCCCATCACTTATGGCACACGGCTTCGGGTCGAAGAAGGCCAGGAGGTCCAGCCGGAACAGATCCTGGCCGAATGGGACCCCTACACCAACCCCATCCTCACGGAAGTCTCCGGTATCGTGAAATTCGGGGATATCATCGAACAGAAGGATGCCGAAGACCTGCGGGACGTCACCATGCAGGAACGGGTCGACGCCGTGATCAGCAAATCTTCCAAGGTCATTATCGAGTGCCAGAAC
>CALGOE010000152.1 GCA_937958145.1 uncultured Desulfobacca sp. | reverse complement strand
ATTCCCCACAGCCTCCACCACCACGGTGGCCCTTAAGCCTTTCTTCAATTTAGTCTGCAAGGCCTCCGGCACCGAGTCCTTGCCTTTGGACGTTGCTTTTTTGCTGCCCGGCCCGGCGGCGGTAAGTTCCTGTTTGCCGGGGTTCCAGGTCAGGAAGGCCTTCTCCCAGACCTCTTGGGCCGGCGGTGGTGGCGCTGGGCTTTCTGGGATTTTGTCAACGGGCTTTGGCGTTATCTCCTCCACCCTTTCCTGAGCTGGTGCTCTGGAGGGTTTTTGGGTCTGCCAGACCGCTTCCCGCTCCTCACACTGGCTTTGCAGTGCCTCAGTCATGCGCCGCAAGATTGCCCAGCCGAAGGGGCGGGGCGGCTCCGGCCATCTTTCCGGAGCCAGGGCGGCCAGCCACAGGGTGGTGGCATGATCTTTGGTTTCTGTTTGGCCGCCAGTGGTCTTGATTTTGATGCGCCGGTAGCCCGGCAACGTCAGGCACTCGGCCCCGGAGTGGCGGCCCAGACGCAGGGGCAGGTCACCGTTGTGTAATTGCAAGGTGACTTTGGGCAAGCCCAGGGCAAAGAGCTCATGATCCTCCCTCGCCTTTTCCTGAGTCAAAAAAGAGCGCAGGCTCTGCCACAGCTGCTGAGCCTGAATCGGCCTGGTGATATCGGCCTTTTCTGTCCGGGCGGCTTGTCTGATTGCCGGCGGCCACGCTTCCACTTTTATACTCCCCTGAAACCAGGCCCCCGGTTCCACCACTTCCAGGATCTGATAGGGACCATGACCGGCGCCGCCTTCTTTTTTCAGATTGACGGCATAGAGGATGCGGGTCTGAATCTGGCCTACAGGATGAAAATCGGAGACTTTTACCAACCGAAAGGGATCGGTTTGGAAACTGCCCTGAAGCAATTGCTGTTCTAAACTGCGGTATTCTCTGCTCAGCACCTTCAAGTCGTGCTGCTGTCCGGCCAGCCAGCTCAGATAGGCGGTGCGCAGCGCTCCCTTGATGGCGGTGCCGGGGATGTAAGGACGTTGATCATAGGCCAGGAAGGCCGTCCGGTGAATGGTAAATTTATTCAGTTGCCGGGAGAAATTTCGTTCGGTCAATTCCAACACGCTTTTGTAATGGGCTAAAAGAGCTTTGGTTACCGCCACTTCCCGCCCCTGGGCCTCACCGGCATGGCGAGCCATGAATTTGTAAAGGTCCAGGAGCGACCCCACCGTGCCTTTGCGGCAGATGGTCAGAAAATTTTCCCGCTCCGAAGACGGCAGGCGCCGCAAAAAATCATAGGGGTCAAAAGCAATGAGACACTTTTTATTGGGGTCAAAAACCGCATTTAAGGGCTCGTAAACCTCATCACAGCCCAGATGCAGGGGGGTGACGGTCTCGATGAGAAAGGTATAGGCATCACCCATGGATACCCTCCAATTGGAGCGGCAGGTAAGGAGCATACCCTTGCCCCACCGTTTTGGTTTCGGTTTTTGATAGCCCTGTCAGCCCGCAGCCCCACCAGGGCCGGGCCAAAGCCTCATCCAAGGCGGGCACAAACACTGCCCCGGCCTGGGCCATGACCACGGGGGCTTTGAACGGGTTGCGGGAGGTGGCCAACCGATCGCCGTGCCGGCCGAAGCGGACCAAGGGCTGATAATAGGCCCGGCGGTATGACCCTGCCGTTGGCACCGAAGGGGCCAAGGTAAACAGCGCCTCTCCTGAGGGCATCTGCTGCCAAGGGATTTCCCGGGATTCCGCAACCTCAAAGCGGCCCAGGCCGGTGGAGGCATCCCGGCCGAAGCCGCATCGCCCCAGCTGCCGCAATCCCCGGCAGACCTGGTCGATGCCGATGGCATCCTCAGCCAGCAGCACAAAGACGGCCAGGGTCAGGCCGGGACAGTAGAACAATACGTCAAGGGTATAGGGCCGGAAGGGTTCCGAACCGGTGCGGTTGTGCCAGCGGTTGATGGTATTGTGGGGTTGGCCCTGTATCATGATGAGACGTTGGTTCTCACTGCGATACAACTGCCGATACAACGGTGAGGTGGGCGGCAGACCGCCGATCACCTTGTGCCACAGTTCCCGGTCATCCAGAAGCCGGCGATGGTCAATCTGGAAATCATCGGCCACCGCCAGCCAGCGCTTCTTTTTCAGTGCCTTGTCCGGCCGCTGCCGTAATTTTTCCCGGCAGCCACTAGAGCCGGCGGGCGTGGTCTGCTCCTGCCAAAACGAACGCGGCAAGGCGGGACGAGGAAAGGCATACCAGACCCGACCCTGCTCCACCCAGCGGGGCCAAGCCGAGGAAAATACCACAAAAGGCTTTTCCGGATATTCTGTTACAAGCTGCTCAAAAGGCCGTTTCACCAAATCCGGCTGATAGAGCACCTGCCAACAGAACTGACCGAACAGGGTATCCCCCACCAAGGGCGTGCCAAAGGCCGTTTGGGGACGCAGAACAATCTCATAGAGGCGCATCCCTCACCTCCTGTCAGGCGAAGGCCGTGAGCTTCTGAAAGTGAGCCTGCAGCTCGGCATCATCGAAGGCAAATTCAATGCGGCCATAACCCCGGCTGCCGCAGCCCCCCAAGGCATCGAGGGTCAGGAGCTTCAGTCCCGCCAGAAGCAGACCGTCCAGCTTATCCTGCTCATCCTGATCAAACTTCTTTAAGGTCACGCGGAAATCAAATTCGGCGCCCGAGGGCACCCGTTCCATCTGGCGGGGATGTTGAGCCACGCTGGTGATGCGGTTGATGGTGTTTTCGCTCTTCACCTCAGTAAAGGCCAACCCTCCATCAAGAGCCGTTTGCTTCCAAACCTCATTTAAACCACAATCGGCGAAGGCCACCCGGGTGGGGCCGATCTCCTGTTCCAGCAGCTCTTCTTCCTCGGCGCCACCAGTGCCGAAGAGTTTGATGATCTTCAGGCCGTGAGCTTTTTGGTCGGCGCTGATGGCATTATTTTTCAGGTGTTTGAGGGCCAGGGGGGTCCCTTTGGTAAAGGGTATCAGACCGCTTTGCAGCTCCAGGAGGCTGCGGACCTTACCTTTCAGGGACGAACCGGGTATGTAGGGCTCCAGGGTATGGGGATGCTTGATGATGGGATTGTCCAACCCGCCGATGCGCATTTCGCTGTCCCCGGCCCCGATGCGCAGGCCGGTTTTGACGATAATTCTGCCGGTGATATTGAGAATGTCGAGCAGCTTCATTATGTTCCTCCTGCTATGCTTAATCCCTGGGCCGATCCAGACGATAAAAGCCCATAAAAGCCTCAAAGAGATTGGCAAAAACCGTTAGGTCCTCCCGGCTTTGCACCTGTTTGACGGACTCTTTAATAAATTTAACGAATTCTTCAGAGACCAGCTCCCGTCCCTGGGCATAGGCGGCCTTGGGGATCAGGAGATGCAGCCGGGCCAGGATATCCGGCCATTTTTCCGGCCCCAACGTTTTGGCGTCCTGTTCAAAGCGCAGCACCTCATCGTAAAAGCGGCGGATCTGGGTGCGCTTGTTCCGGTTTCTGACGCCCGCCAAGGTAGTAGAAAGTTGTGCCGCCTTTTCTGAAAAAATTTTCGGGTTCACCGTCTTTTTGGCCGGGTCCTGATAGAATTGAATGTCCATATCTTACCTCCTGAGACGTTTCGCGTAGAGCATTTCCCACAAAGGCAGCCTGAGGGCGCTGCCATAGGTTTCCAGCCAGGTGGCTAAACTGGCATGGACTTCCTGCACCGCACGCTGTCGGGCGTCTCCTTTTAGATTCAGGGCCACGTTGCGGCCGACCGTATAGGCTAAATAACTCCGCCATTTGCAGCAAGCCAGATCGGCCAAGTGAATGCCGCTGCCCATCTTGAGCAGGCGGCGTTCCTCTCCCGCCAAGGCAATAAGGTCGTTGAGGCGATAGACCAGGCCTGAAGTCAGCCAGCCGGCCTGCCACCAAGTTTCCAACTGCCGGCGAATAGCATCGAGTTCAGCTACCCGCGGCCAGGCAACGACCTCGCCGAACAGGGCCAAGGCATTCTTCTCGCCGGATTTAGCCTCTCCCAGAGCCTCCTCGGCCATGGCCGCCAGATGTTGAACGGGCACATGTGGTTTGGCTACAATGACCCCGGCCGACAGGTGCAAGACTTCGTTATGGCCCACATAGCGGGCAAATTCCTCGGGGATGGTCCGGGCCAGTCTGAGGATCTTGGACCACGGGCCGATGACAAAAAGGTCATCGCCGCCGGCAAAGACCGTATAGGTATCTTGAAACTCTCTCTCCTTTTGTAGAAGATAGGGAAGATAATAACAGAAGAAAAAATGCAGCTGCCGGCTCATGGTTGCCAAGCGGGCCAGAGTAAATTTTTCCGGGGGCAGCCCCTCCAGCATGATGATGCCCAAGTTATCCACATCAGCCTTCAGGACCCCCAAAGCTTCCAGACCTTCATACCGCCCGGGTTTATCAGTAAACATCAAGGCCTGCCGGGCCAGCTGGCCTAAAGTTTTGGGATTGCCCGGCTCCAACTCGTCTGGCGGGAACTCAGCCAACCGATCATCGTCCCGGTCTGCTGGCTGCACCACGGGCACATAGCCGTTCAGGAAACGACGAGTTATTTCCAAGGGCAGAGGTGCACCCGGACTTGGCAGCGACAGGTCCCAGAGCCGCAATAATTCCCCCGATTGGGCCAAGGCGCCCAACCGCCCCTCCGGGAAAAAGACCTGATAGCGGCCCAGGAGGGGTCTCAGGAGCCGGTTCTGAGGGTCATGGAAGGCGGCAGTCGGAGCCACGACGGCCAACCGCCGGCGTTTTACCAGGTTTGTCCCCAAAAAGATGTGATCGCGACAATACTTGCAGCACGATCCCACCTCTTTCACATAATCATCATCGGAGCCGGCCAGGCGGGAGGGCCGTTTGCCGCACAGCGGGCAGAGCGGTCTGGGCAAATCATTCCGGAATTGCTCCAGATAATTGTTCACCGGTCCGAAATGTCGGTCAGCCAACCGATCCAGTTTGGCCGCCTCCAGGTCCTGACCGATAACCCGCCAGAGAGTGCGGAAGCCGCCTGCCAGGAGCTCCTGCGCCGCAACCGCCCGGCTGGTCAGGCCGATGGCGTTCTCCCCGTAGGAGATTTCATAGAGCCATCCATTGACTTCCCGCCGCACCCTGAGCACCGTTTCCTTGGCGGTCTGGGTGTTGGGGGCAATGAGCATGAATTTGCCGGCGGCATTTAACACCACCGAGAGAAACGGCAGACCCAGCTCCCGGCAGAGCCAATCGGCCGTCAGCTCTGTGAGCAAAGAGACTGCAAAGGAGCGGCCCCGCAATAATTTGGCCCGATAGCGCTGGGTCTCGCCGCCGCTGGCGAAAATGAAATCCTGAATGCCATAAAAATCACCGTTGATAAAGAGGAATTTAGCCGTCTGTTGGTTGCGGATGGCCTCTACGGTGAAGGTATCTGTCTCCTTGTGAAAGAGGTAGAGAGCGGCGGCCAGGGCTGCCGTGGCCCGGGCATGATCATACAACGAGACATCCCGGGACGGTTCCACCTCACCGGCCCGCAAAGCGGGGATAGCCGCTGTATAACTCAACAGCAGACTGTCGAAATGCTCCAGCCAAAGCGCCACATTCTCAGTCCGGTGCTCCAGGTTGCCCAAAGCCGCCAGAAAACCGGCGCCATGATCCCGATAGAGCTGGACGTCATTTCCATGGCTGGCATCTCTTTCCTGAGGAAAGATTGTCTCCGGCGACAGAGGCGCTAAAGGCAGGACCAACCCTCCTTTTGGTCCAGAGGATCGGTGCTCCTGCGAGCCATTGGCACAGAGCTGCGCCAAAAGCGGCGCCAGGCGGGTCTGACGATAGAGTTGGGGCGCCACCGGCGTGGTGTCTCCGGCGGCTGGCTGGCGTTCCCAACCGGCTGCCAGGCGGTCAGCTTCGGCAATCAGCCACCGCCAGGGGCTTGTTTCTGGCAGATGATGGCCCGCCGCCAAATTAATAATAGGCTCACCCTCACCCCAAGGGGCACCGTGGGGCGGATTGAACTCCGGGGGGAGCTGCTCTTTTTGGCTTTCAATAAATGCGGCCGTCAGGAGGGCATGCCCATGAGTATACTGCCCCGAGGCCTTATGAAAGGGCTGATACAGTTGGGCGTGCCGGTCCCGGAAATCGGCCGGGAGGTTAAGGAGATCATACTCCATGAATTTGCCGATATCATGGCAAAGACCGGCCGCGGCGATTTTTAAGGTCGTATCATCCATGAATTTATCCTTTGGTTCGATAGTTTTCCTCCCCAGGCTTTACCCCCGCCCCAAACGGTCGTATAGGTCCGCAATCACGGCCCGTTGTTGGGCAGAGGTTGTCGCGGTGGTGAACATATTGAATTTCGTGGTGGCCTTGCCGTCGCCATAACCCCCTTCCACAGAAGCCGGGTCGCCCTTGGCACTGGGACGGAAGTATGGTTTGAGAGGCAGATCGGGGTGGTAATAAAACGTATTGATTCTGGTAACATAGGGCAGTCGGAGGAGTTTTTCCAGAAAGCTTTGGAGGCCCCGGTGGCGTCCCTGGTTACTGTCTTCATATTGAATGGTTTTCTTGGCGATGGGAATATCGGCGTTTGGCGGCAGAATGTTAAGTCGCTGCTTATCAAACCAACGCTGGTAGGTTTCATGGAATAACTGCCCAACGGCGGAAAGACCGATGAGCGTCTGGCCATCTGTGGAGATGACATCCACGAGGGAGGAGAATTTTTCATCCTGATCGGCCGGATTTGCCTGCAGTTCGTTCTGGTCCAGAGCAAAGAAGGTCTCGACGTTGTCCAGCCAAAAGGAGAGGTCCAGGGCAATGGGCTGGGGCGGCAGTTCAATAACCTCACTGAATTTTTCAAAAAGGTAGCAAACGGGAATTTCCAGAGCCTGACCGATCATGCCAGCAAAAGAAATCTGCGCTTTGTAGCC
>CALGOE010000151.1 GCA_937958145.1 uncultured Desulfobacca sp. | reverse complement strand
TGCGCCTCTCTGAAACCCCTGGCCCAAGGCCATTCTTGAGTTTGGCTAATCTGAACTTTAGGCCAAAAGTTTGGCTTCGGCCGCGGCCAACTCCCGGCGGGCCTGGAGCAGGGCTTTATATTTGCGGGCCGCTTTGTCGAGATTGCCGGCGGCCATGGCATGCAGCAGATCGCCCTCCAGCTCTGCCACTTCCAGGCGGAGGTAATAGTCCATGGTCTCCTTGAGGTGGGCCAGGACGATCTTGCCGGTGAGGATGGGGTGGTTGTTGGTGACGTTGGCGTCCTTGAAGCGGGTGCCGTGCTCCAGTTCCACTTCCAAGCCGACAATAAAGTCCCGGAGGGGGATGGCCATGCCCTCCACGTTTACCACCTTGAGGATTTTTTGGGCCTCTTCTTCGGTCACCGCCGGTGGCTCAGGGAGTTGGGTCCAGTCCCGCAGTCCCAGTTCCCGGCAGACCCGCTGAACTTCGGCCGCAGAGATGTAATCAGGCAGGTGCATGGAGCAGAATTCCTCGTCTTCTTAATGATTTCGTTGCCAAGGCCCCTTCTGGACCAGGAGCAGGGTCAGCCCCAGAGCGATCAGACTCAGCGTGCCCGGCAGAGGGATCACGGCCAGATTGGGGGTATAGGTACCGATGATGGTGCCCCGATCCAGGAGGATTTCCCGATTGGTTTCCGGATCAAGGATAGTTCTGATATCATGGGCTTGCCAGGTGCCGGGGGAAGTCGGCGGAAAGAAAAAGAGATCTGGATGGGCCGGGTTGTACGGGGTTATTTCGCCGGTCAGCCCTTTGACGCTGCCGTCGCCAAAGAGAAGGGTGAAAAAAAGTGGTTGATTGGGCGGCGTCATGGTCTCATCCCACGAAGTATCGCCGATCCGGAGAAAAAAGGTTTTCACTTCGACGCAGGCCCGGCCGTCGGCGGGGAAAACCGACCCGTCGCAGGATATGGCCGCCAAGGCCGCGGTAAAGGTCTGGCCGACCGCCTGCTGGATCCCGAAAGCCCCCGGCGTCGCACTGTCGACCTGCAGGGCCAGGGTCCCCTGCACCGCCGGCAAGGCTTGGGCCGCCGGCGCCAGGGCGACAATGAGCCCGAAAGCGGCCAGAGCTGACCAGCCGATGAATAGTCTTGGTTTCATTACCGGTTCCTCCCATTTTGATGATCAACTTTGGTGGGGATAAAATAAGCACGGAAGAATTGACTGGCAAGGTGCCGGTCTCTTGGCGCTTGGAGGCGCCGGCCTGATTTTCTTGTCAACATCAGACTGCCGTGATAAGGTATGGATACTCCCAGGAAGTGAGAGGAGCGGCACCAACCCGTCTGATGTTCATTGCGGCCGATAATCTGAACGCCCTCAATCCGGTGGTGGCGGCGGCGCTGCAGGAGCTGCAGCCTCACCCCATTCAAGAGCTGGTCCGCCGACTGGATCAGGCGGGGGTTGATCTGATCGATCTCAATCCCGGCTATCTGACGCCCCGGCAAGAAGATCGCATGGCCTTCCTGGTGGAGGCGGTCCAGGCGGTGAGCCACGCCCGCCTTATTCTGGACAGCCCCAATCCTCGGGTCCTGGCCCGGGGGCTGGCCGTCTGCCGGCAGCCGCCTATTCTCAATGCCCTGACCCTGGAGCCGGCCAAACTGGCGGCACTTTTACCTCTGGCGGTCGAGGCCCAGACCGATCTAGTCCTGCTGCTGTTGGACGAGCGCTCCATGCCGGCACCGACCCTGGAAGAAAAATTGACGTTGGCCAACCGCCTGCGGGAAGAGGCCTTGGCAGCCGGCGTAGGGGAGGCTCATCTTATTGTCGACCCTGTGCTGCCCAACCTCAGTTGGCCGGATGTCTACTACCAAACAAGTGCTGCGATCAATACCATCCGCCTGCTGGCCTCGGGTGCGGTGTTTGGCACCCCGGTGCGGACCATGATCGGCCTGTCCAACCTGCGCAGCGGCCGGCGGCAGCTTTTCCCCGTGGAATTGGAGGCGACCTGTCTGGGGCTCCTGGCCGGGGCCGGCGTGGAGATGGTGCTTCTGGACGTGTTGCAGCCCGGTCTGCTGGCCCACGTGCATCGGGTGCAGCAATTGTTGCGGGAAAATTAAGAGCAGGGAAGAAGGATTAGGGGAAAGTGTTGCCTTTCTGGGGCCGACCTTGGCCGTGCCAGGCATCTGCTCCAAACCCATGAATCACTTTCGACTACCAACTTACAATCGGCCGCTGACCGCTGACCACGGGCACTGACCACTGACCACTGACCACTAACCCGGCCCGAAAGGAGGATTGCCATGAACATTTATGACGTCATCAAAAATCGGCGCAGTCATCGCCTGTATAAACCGGACCCGGTGCCCCGGGACATCCTGGCGCGGGTGGTGGAGGCGGCGCTGTGGGCGCCATCGGGTACGAACCAGCAGCCCTGGGACCTGACCATCCTCACCGGCCAGCCCCGGGATGAGTTCGTGGCTATTGCCTCTGCCTCTTTTGCGGACCTGGAACCCCGCCTGCGGCAGCTCTTCGACGAGGAGCGGGTGGGATTTGTGAAGCAGTTTTTCAGCAATTTGGGGGGGGCGCCCGTGGTCGTGGCGGTGACGGTGTGGAAGGATCCTGATCCTTTCGCCCAGGAGGCCCATATTCAGAGCGGGGCCGCTCTCATGCAGAACCTGCTGTTGGCGGCGGAGGCTGAGGGTCTGGGCACCTGCTGGATGACCGGCGTTAAGAGCCGGGAAAAGGAACTGCTGGCCTATTTGGGTTTGCCGGACCGGCACCTGTTGGCCATCACGCCGGTGGGCTACTCTGCCAAGACGCCGCCGGTGGTGCCCCGCAAAGACCGCCCGGTACGCTGGCAGGGGTTTTGAAAGAGGGAAGAGGGAAGAGGAGAATAATTGACTTATGTCTGTTGAAGAACAGCTTGCGTTGATCCGCCGGGGGGCGGTGGAGATCCTGTTGGAAGAGGAGTTGGCCGCCAAGATCAAGCGCTCCCTGGCGACCGGGCAGCCCTTGCGCATCAAGGCCGGGTTTGATCCGACGGCCCCGGACCTGCACCTGGGCCATACTGTCTTGATTCAGAAACTGAAGCATTTTCAGGACTTGGGGCATCAGGTGATCTTCCTCATCGGCGATTTCACCGGTATGATCGGCGATCCATCGGGAAAGAGCGAGACCAGGAAGCCTCTCACGGAAGCGGAGGTGCAGGAAAACGCCAAGACCTATGAGCGGCAGATCTATAAGATCCTGGATGCTGAGAAAACCCTGGTGGATTTCAACAGCCGCTGGATGAAGCCCATGACGGCGCAAGGGCTCATTGAGTTGGCGGCCAAACACACGGTGGCCCGCATGCTGGAGCGGGAGGATTTCCATCAGCGTTTCATCAATCATGCCCCCATCAGTATTCATGAGTTCCTCTATCCTTTGATTCAGGGTTATGATTCGGTGGCGTTGCGGGCCGACGTGGAATTGGGCGGCACTGACCAGAAGTTCAACCTTCTGGTGGGCCGGGAATTGCAGCGGGAATATGGCCAGGAACCCCAGGTGGTGCTGACCATGCCCCTATTGGAGGGCCTGGACGGCGTCCAGAAGATGAGCAAATCCCTGGGGAATTACGTGGGTATCGATGAGCCGCCCCAGGAGATGTTCGGCAAGATCATGTCCATCTCCGACGAGCTGATGCTGCGCTACTACGAGCTGCTCAGTGATCTCAGTATGGCGGACCTGGCGCGGCTCAAGGCTGATTTGGCCGGGGGGGTGCTGCACCCGCGGTTGGCCAAGGAGAATCTGGCCAAGGAGATTGTCGGCCGCTACCACAGCGCCGCTGCAGCCGAGGAGGCGGCCCGGCAGTTTGCCGCCATCTTCCGGGAGGGGGCCCTGCCGGAAGAGATTGAGGAAGTGCATCTGGCCGTGACCGAACCGGCTGTCTGGCTTCCCAAAGTCTTGCAGCAGGCGGGTCTCACCGGCAGTACCTCGGAGGGCAGACGTCTGATTCAGCAGGGGGGCGTCCAGGTGGACGGGGTGAAAGTGAGCGATGTGGACCTGGCGCTGGCCGCGGGGAAGGAGTACCTGCTGCGGGTGGGGAAGCGCAAATTCAAGCGGGTCCACCTGTAAGCCGATTTAAGGTCAAAGGAGACCGATTTCCATTGCCGGGTGGGGGGAAAGTGGTTAAAATACCCTTATACTAAATGCCTGCTC
This sequence comes from uncultured Desulfobacca sp., assembly GCA_937958145.1. GTDB lineage: Bacteria > Desulfobacterota > Desulfobaccia > Desulfobaccales > Desulfobaccaceae > Desulfobacca. The sequence continues at coordinate 3,185 of CALGOE010000151.1, read as the reverse complement.
CGTTCTCTGATGATCCCGTAATATTCTTGAGCGCCTTTATGATTTTATCAGCGACGGCTATTTTTGTGTATTGAGCCGATTTTCAGGAAGGATTTTACGAGTTCATCACCGCAAAAGGAGTGTTTATGAAACTGAAAAGAAACGGTGTTGTAGCCTGTTTGGGGCTGTTCTGCACCGCGTTGTGGCTGGTCATGATGACCGTGGACCTGGCCGAGGCCCGCGCTGGCGGGGGGCGGTCCAGCGGTTTCCGGGGTTCCCGGTCAACGTCCCCGCCCCGTCAGATGACCACGCCACCGGCCTATAAACCGACGCCGGCACCCACCCCGGCTCCGGCTACCCCCGGCCAGCAGCCCAGACCGGGGATGGGCACGCCCACCGGGCCGACGCCGGCACCGGCGGGCGCGGGCACGGGGGCTTTTGGCCGTGGCCTGGCCGGCGGTTTGGCCGGCGGTCTGATCGGCGGCATGATCGGCAACATGCTGTTCGGCGGCGGCCACGGGGCCAGTGCGGCCGGGGGCCCGGCGGCTGGCGGCAGCGGCTGCGCCAATTTCGGCCTGTTCGATCTCTTGCTAGTGGGCGGCCTGTTGTATTTAGGCTACCGCCTGCTGAACCGGCGCCGTCAGGAAGGCTTGCAGGCGGCCCAGGCCGGGGGGGCGCCGGTGAGCATTCCCGCCTCCTGGCAGGAAGCGCCGCCGGCGGCTCTGTCAGCGCAGGAACTGGCCGGGGAACTGGAGGCCATCCGGCGCACGGATCCAAGCTTTGATGAGGCAGCCTTTAAAGACTGGGCCCAGGACGTCTTTTTCAAACTGCAAGGGGCCTGGATGCGCCAGGATGCGTCCCTGATCCGGGATCTGGTCACCCCGGAACTCTATGAAATTTTGGACCAGGATCTGCAGAACCTGAAGGCGCAGGGCAAGATTAATAAACTGGAAAATATCGCCGTGCGCCTGGTGGAGATCACCGAGGCCTGGCAGGAACAGGGGCAGGATTTCATCACGGTGGGCTTCTTTGCCAACCTGTTGGATTACACCGTGGATGCCCGGACCAATGAGGTCTTGGCCGGCAGCAATACGGAACCGGTCAAATTTGAGGAATACTGGACCTTTGTCCGTGCCAGCGGCAGCGGTCCGTGGAAACTTTCAGCCATTACGCAACCGGAGGGTTGACAGCCCAGGCGGGCGGTTGACCAATGCTTTCAGGGGGGCGGAGGCCACGGCCTTTGCCCCTCAACTCCTCCTGGGCCTGTTGATCCAAGCAAGAAGGGTGTTTTGAACACCCTGTGGTCAGAAGACGGCTACCATCCTTCCCTCTCCCCTTCTGTCAGCACGTTATTACCCTGATTAAAACTGGCGGCGACGGGTTTGGCCCGGTGACGGTATAGGCGCGCCAATGTGCTGGGGGCGATGCCCCAGGCAAAGCCCAGGAGCATAAGTTGGTTGATGGCGGTGGTGCGGACGACGCCCAGTTGCTGCCAGCGGCGGCCGGAGGTGACCACGGTTTGCGGCAGGGTGAGGATGCGGCCATGGCGGCGGAGGCGGCGGACCAGGACCACGTCTTCCATGAGGGGCAGGTCCGGAAAGCCGCCGAGGGCGCGAAAAAGGGAGCTTGGCAGGAAGAGCCCTTGGTCGCCGTAGGGGAGTTGAAGCCAGCGGGAGCGCCGGTTGGCCAGGGCGCTGATCAGCCGGAGGCTGGCGGCGGCGTTGGCAATGCTGAGGGAGAAAGCGCCGGCGCTGACGCCGGGGCGGGAGAGGGCCTGGCGGATAAGGGTATCGTACCCGGGCGGCGCCAGGGTGTCGGCGTGAAGAAAAAAGAGGATCTGGCCGGCTGCGGCGGCAGCCCCCGCATTCAATTGGCGGGCCCGACCTGGAGAGGAAGAGAGGACGGCAGCGCCTTGGGCTTGGGCCAGGGCCCTGGTCTGGTCCCGGCTGCCGCCATCGACGACGAGGATGTCGACGCCCCGGGCTTGGCTCAGGCTGGCCAGGGTGGGGGTGATATGCTGCGCTTCGTTCAGGGCCGGGATGATGACAGAGATGGCAGGGGCAGAGCGATTCATGGTCCTAAAGGAGCGGCAGAGAGGCTAAAAAAGGTAAATCCTCCGGGCGGTCGATATCCCGGAGGGTTGGCAGAAGATGGATCTTGAGACCCAATTGCCTGGCCCTGCTCAGGGTTGCAGCCAGAACCTGCTCGGACCCCCAGGGGATCCCCTGGAACAGTTCGGGGTGGAGGGCATTCAGGCCGATGAGATAGTAGCCGCCGTCGAGGGCCGGACCCAGGACCAGGTCATGGTCCAGGAGAAGGGCAAAGGCGGCGCTCAGGATACGCGGGGACAGTTCGGGACAATCGCTGCCGATGATCACCACGGGCTGTGGGCCGGCGGCCAGGGAGTCGGTCAGGGCGGCCAGGAGGCGGGTGCCCAGATCACCGGTTACCTGGGGGCGGTAACAGAGGTCCGGGCCGAAAAGGGCCTGCATCTGGGGGAGGCTGCCGCCGGCATAGAAGACCACGAGGGCAATAGGGTGGCTGCTGGCCAAGGCCTGGGCCTGCCGCAGGGTGTGCGCAGTGAGGCGGTGCATGAGCGCGGCCGCGGCCTTTGGGCCGAGGGCGGGAATCAGTCTGGTTTTGACCCGGCCGGGGGTCGGGTAGCGGGTAAAGAGGAGCAGGGCGCCGCGCCGCGGAAGATGAGGGTCAGGCATGTTTTCTCTTGATTCTTGGCTTCAGGCTGACTACTGTATATTTGTATTGAATCATTATTATATTACGCTGACGCCTCACGGAGAAGCGGGCGAAAAATTTTTTGTTAAAGGAGAACGCCTGATGAGCACCCCGACAGCACCCCAATCCATCTGGAAATGCGGCGAATGCGGCTATACCCTGACCGCCACCATGCCGCCGAAAATCTGTCCGCAATGCAAGAAGGAATGTGAATTCAAGGATGTGGGCTGTTATACGCCGGATTGCGGCGGGCCGGGCAATATTGATCCGCGCTTGAAATAATGCATTCTTGACCGACTGAGAGTTGGCGATGGGCAGGGAGGGGAGGAGCCTGGGGGGAGTCCCTGGTTGCCTCCCTTTGTCGGCGCATTGATTTATGCCGACCTGGAGGTCGGTGATGATGATTGATGCATACCGACCTGGAGGTCGGTGCTACTAATATCTTTGCCGACCTGGAGGTCGGTGGTACGAAA
>CALGOE010000150.1 GCA_937958145.1 uncultured Desulfobacca sp. | reverse complement strand
TCTAAATATATACAGATGATCGACTCTACCGATAACCAGATTATTTACGGCGTGCATGCGGTGCTGGAGGCGTTGCGGCGTCAGAGCGGGGGTATCGAAGAGGTCTTGATCGCTCAAGGCAGCCGCGGGCAGTGGTTCGAGGAAGTCAAAACCCTGGCCCAAAAACACGGGGTGCGCTTCCGGGTGACGGATCCCGCCCGACTGCAGCGCCTGGCCGGGGGCGCCAAACATCAGGGGATTGTGGCCAGGACCTCGGGCTACCAGTATGCCAGCCTTGAACTCGTTGAGGCCCGCCTCCAGCAGGCCGGGGGTACGGCCTTGGCCATGGTGCTGGACTGCCTGCAAGACCCGATGAATGTGGGCAATCTGCTGCGCAGCGGCGCCGCCGCCGGGGTCCAGGGCGTCTTTTTGCCCAAAGATCGGGCTGTTGGCATCACGGCGGCGGTGGCCAAGGCGGCGGCCGGGGCCTTGGCCCAGGTGCCGGTCTGCCGGGTGATCAATCTGGTCACGACCATCAACCGCCTGAAAGACCTGGGGTTGTGGATTGTCGGGGCGGAGGCCGCAGCCCCCCAGCCTCTGTTTGCCGCCGATCTGACCGGCCCCATCGCTTTGGTCATCGGCAGTGAAGGGCAGGGGTTGCGCCCCCGCGTCCGTCAGGCCTGTGACCTACTCTTGCACATCCCCATGGCGGCCGGTTCGCTCAGTTCGCTGAACGCCGCCACGGCCGGTGGTATATGTCTGTATGAGATTTTGCGCCAAAGAATTTTGCAACAAAAACGAACGGGCTAGACATCTCAGAGGATTCTTTAGATTTTTTCGTTCCTTGAGCAAAAAAAAATGTCATTGACTTCCGGTAGTATTGCTGGTATGTATAAAACAATCTTATCACGCAATGCATCATTATCACTGATATTCACCACAATCTGAAACAGGCACGCAAATTTTCAGACATGAGGTCTGCACTTATTCGGAAAAGATCGATGTTTGCGCCTCGTCCCCCCCGTTGGCGGGCGAGAATCTTATATGGCTTGGCCTTCATCGGTTTCCTGGCCCTGTCCGGGTTAACCATGATAATTTACGCTGCCTTGCAGGTGCCGGAAACTAATCTGGAGGCAGCCATTCCTTTCCCCAAGTTAGCTTCGCCCCACGAAAAAACTGAGGCAATTCCGAATGTGAGCGCGGCCACGAGGGCCAAACCGGCCACCGTCGGCGGCGAGCCCGCTTACGCCTACTTTTATACCACCCGGCCCAGCGAGGCTGAGCAGACACAAGTGAACAAACTTCGCTCTCGCCCCCGGCCGAAAGCGGTGAAACGGACGACGCCTCCCAGCAAATCCCAGAAATCGTCCTGAGTCTTCCCCTCCGTGGAATCGACGGCCTCCAGTCAGACCGGAACCATCGCCCGTTCGGCCGGTACGGTGGGGTTTGCGGTTTTTTGCAGCCGCATCCTGGGACTGGTCCGGGAGCAAATTCTGGCCAATTTTTTTGGCGCCGGCCTGGCCATGGATGCCTTTGTGGTGGCCTTCCGGATTCCCAACCTGCTGCGGGACCTCTTTGCCGAGGGGGCCCTCAGCGCCGCCTTTGTTACCGTCTTTACCGATCATGATCAGCGTCTGGGCGCTGCGGCGACCTGGCGGTTGGCCAACAACGTCCTCTTCAGCCTTTGCCTGGTGGTGGGCGGCATTGCCGTGGCCGGCATCCTGGCCTCTGATTTCCTGGTGCAGCTCATGGCCCCGGATTTCGGTCTTGTGCCCGGCAAGACCGCCCTGACCGTGGTGATGACGCAGATCATGTTTCCCTTTCTGCCCCTCATTTCTTTGGCCGCCGTGGTCATGGGCATTTTAAACACCAAAGGCAAGTTTTTCATGCCGGCCATGGCCTCCAGCTTCTTTAACCTGGGCTCCATCGTCACCGGCGTGGCTTTGGCCCTGATATTGCCGCACTTCGGGGTTGCGGCCATCATTGGCATGGCTGTGGGCACGCTTCTGGGAGGCGTTCTGCAATTGGCGGTGCAGCTGCCGTCTTTGCGGCGGGTCGGCTATCGGCTGCAATGGGTCGTGGATTGGCGGGATGAGGGCCTGCGCCGCATCTTGTGGCTGATGACGCCGGCCATTATCGGTCTTTCGGCGACCCAGGTCAATGTCTTTATCAATACGTTTTTTGCTTCGAGCTGTGCGGAAGGCAGCGTTGCCTGGCTCAACTATGCCTTCCGGTTGCTGCAGTTTCCCATCGGCGTCTTTGGCGTGGCCATCTCGGTAGCCGCCATGCCAGTGGTCTCCCGCCTGGCGGCGCAGCGCGATCTGTCGGGGCTTAAAGCCGCCTTTGCTTCGGCGTTGACCATGTCCCTGCTCATTACCATCCCTGCTTCGGTGGGGCTGGCAATCCTGGCTGAGCCCATTATTGCCCTCATCTTTCAGCATGGCCGTTTTACTGCCTTTGACACGGTTCAGACGGCCGGGGCCTTGGTTTTTTATTCCCTGGGACTCTTTGCCTATGCCGGCGTCAAAGTGGTGGTACCGGTCTTTTATGCATTACATAACACCAAGTACCCGGTAGTGGGGAGCTTTCTGGCGGTGGCGGCCAACTTCCTCTTCGTGGTCCTGACCTTGGCGCCCCTGCAGCACCGGGCCATTGCTTTGGCCACCTCCCTGAGCATGATTCTCAATTTTGTATTTTTGAGCGCCGTGCTCTATTGGCATCTGGAGGGCTATCCTGTGGGCCAGATGGCCCGATCGCTGGCCAAAATCCTCCTGGCCGCCGGTGGCATGGGGGGGGTGGTTTATCTGCTGGCGGCTGCCTTGCAATCGTCTTTTCAGACCGGCTTTCTGAGCCGTCTGGTGGCGCTGGCGGCTGTGATGGCGGTCGGTGCCTTGCTCTATCTCGGCCTCATTTATCTTCTCAGGGTTCCGGAATTTGCCGCCTTGAGCGCGCAGCTGCGACAGCGGCTCCGGCAATCTTAAACAGGTGGGACGAAAACTATGGGCGATTCACTCCAGCACAAGGCCCAGGCCATACTGACGCTCCTGGCCCAACATTACCCCACGGCGCATTGCACGTTGGATTTCAAGACTCCCCTGGAACTCCTGGTGGCCACGGTCCTGTCGGCCCAATGCACCGATGCCCGGGTCAATCAGGTAACCCCGGCGGTTTTCAAGAAATATCCCAATGCTGCGGCCTATGCCACGGCGCCCCTGGCCGAACTGGAGGAGGCGTTCCATGCCACCGGCTTTTTTCGCCAAAAAGCCAAGAGCATCCAACAGATCTGCCAGACTTTGGTGGAGCGTTATGGCGGCGAGATTCCACCATCCCTGGAAGAATTAGTGAAACTGCCGGGGATCGGCCGCAAGACCGCCAACGTCATCCTGGGCAATGCCTTCGGCATCCCCGGTATTGTCGTCGATACCCATGTGGGTCGGGTCGCCCAACGCCTGGGCTTGACCACCAACAAAGATCCGGTGAAGATCGAGTTCGACCTCATGGCCTTGGTGCCCCAGGAACAATGGACCATGGTCTCGCACCAGCTCATTTGGCATGGCCGCCAGGTCTGCACCGCCAAAAAACCCAAGTGCGCCGAGTGTTTCCTCCGGCCCCATTGTGATTATGGGCAGAAGGCGCCGCAGTGACCAGGCCTCACCCAGGGCCGCTTCCCATGGCAGCAAAACCAACGGCTTTTTGCCGTCCGAGTGTTGACAAATTCCGAGGTTCGATTTATAAATAAATTCTGTTGGGGGATCGTCTAGCGGCAGGACAGCAGACTCTGGATCTGCTTACCGAGGTTCGAATCCTCGTCCCCCAGCCATGATCGACCCTACCACATTCCCCGGTAGCTCAGTCGGTAGAGCAGGTGGCTGTTAACCACTTTGTCGGCGGTTCGAGTCCGTCCCGGGGAGCCACGAAAAACAAACCCCCTGAGAAATCAGGGGGTTTTTGTTTGCAGCAAAAACCTCTAGTATTGTGCCGGAAACATTAGTCTGGTGGACTCAGCCCATGCTGGACCGCTGACGTTGATCCCGGACCATCTGGCG
>CALGOE010000149.1 GCA_937958145.1 uncultured Desulfobacca sp. | reverse complement strand
CCCGCTCCAGGTTCATGAGGATGCCTTGGTGCAGGGTGCCCGGGACCTTGTCCCGCTCCCGGGCGCCCCGGCAGGCCCGGAAGGTCTTTACCAGCTCCACGCCCATGGGACAGTTATATTCACAGCGGCCACACAGGGTGCAAACCCAGGGCCAGGCCGAATCTATTACTTCCTGCTCCAACCCCAAAGCCAAAGCCCGGATGGCCTTGCGGGCATCCCAGCCCGGCACCGATTCGCTGGCCGGACAGACGCCGGTACAGGTGCCGCAGGCCAGACACCGGTCCGCCTGCTCCGGCGCCACGGCTATCTGGGGATGCGTCCGGTCAGGAGAAACAGCTTCAAGCATCGCACTTCCTCCGCCTCAAGGGCAGTTGTCGGTTGTCACTTGCAGGTTGATCATGGTGGAGGTCCGAGGATTCAGGCCTTGCCGAACTTAGCTTACCACTGACCACGAATCACTGACCACTATCTCTCTCCCCAGGCCTCCAGTTCCGCATCGATGTCTTCATCACGGTAATGTGTAAAGGCAATGGCCCCGGCCGGGCAGACAGTGGCGCAGATGCCACAGCCCAGGCAGAGGGCCGGATCGATCTGGGAACGGTGCTTCTCATCCATCCGGGGGATGGCATAGGGGCAGCTCCGCACGCAGGCCAGGCAGCCCACGCACAGGCCCTGATTGACCACCGCCACCAGGGGGTTGATGGCCTGGCTGGCCGCAGCCAGGAAGCCTCCGGCCCGGGCCGCCACAGCCAACCCCTGGGTAATGGCCTCCTTGAGCAAGCGGGGGCTGTGAGCCGTACCACAAACATAATAACCCTCGGTGGCCAAATCCAGCGGCCGCATCTTGGCATGGAACTCCCGCCAAAAGCCCCGCTCATCCTGGGGTAGCCGCAGGATGCGGGCCAGCTCCCGGGTGTCTGTGGGCACGACGGCGGCGCTCAGGATGACCGCATCCACCGGCCAGGTAAGCCAGCGCTGCAGGATAGTGTCATAAAACAGAAGCTGGAGTTGTTCTCCGTTTTTGGTCACCTGGGGCGGCTGGGCCGGATCAAAGCGTTCAAAGAGGACGCGGCGGTCCCGGGCCGCGGTGTAATAATCCTCCAACAGGCCGTACATCCGCATATCCCGATGGAAAATGACCACATCCAGGTCGGGTGCCCGTTCTTTCAGGGTCAGGGCATGCTTCACTGCGGTCTGGCAGCAGATGCGGCTGCAGGTGGGATTGTCGGCATGGCGGGAGCCCACGCACTGGATCATGATCACCCGGCGCCAGGATTGAGCCAGCGCCGGATCCTCTCGCAAGCGGGCCGCCAACTCCAGCTGGGTCATGATGCGGGGATCCGTGCCATAGAGATATTCCCGGGGCTGGTATTCCCGGGCGCCGGTGGCCAAAATGGTGACCCCGTGGCGGATGCTGGTCTGCCGGCGCTCCGGGCCGCTGGCAATGGTGGTCAAAAAGGCCCCTTTGCGGCCCTGGTGCTGCACCACCTCGCTGGCCAGATGCACAGTGATCCGCGGCTGGGCCTCCACCTGCCGGATCAGGTCGGCCAGATAAGGCTGCACCTCCCAGCCCTCGATGGTAGGACCGAGGCGTTGCGCCAGTCCTCCCAATGTATCATTTTTTTCAATAAGATGAACCTGGAAGCCCTGGTCGGCCAGACTCCGGGCGGCACTCAACCCGGCCACCCCGCCCCCCACCACCAGGGCTGCCGGAGTGATCTCCAGGCGCTTTTCGGCCAGCGGTTCCAGACTCCTCACCCTGGCCGCGGCTCGCCGCAGCAAGGTCTTGGCCTTGGCGGTCGCCCCTTGCCGGTCATGGGCGTGCACACTGGCAACCTCCAGCCGGAGGTGAACCACTTCAATGAGGTATTTGTTAACCCCTGCCTGCTGAAAGGCCTCCCGGATCTTAGGCTCCTGGATCATGGGGGTGCAGGCGGCCGCGACCACCCGGTTGACCCCAGCCGCGGCGGCCTGCCGGGCCAACTCCTCCAAACCTTCGGGCCCGCAATGCAAGGGCTGGCCGGCGCTGACCACGACGTCGGGCAGGGTGCGGACATAGGCTTGCACGGCCGCAATATCAATGACATCATCCACGGCCGGCGTCCAGCCGCAGAAGAAGATGCCCAGCCGCGGCGGGCTGGCCGGGACCTCCGCCATGGGGGGCGCAGGCACCAGATTTTCCGGCCGGGGGCCGCCGGCATCCACCAGCGCACAGGCCGCCGCCGCCGAGGCCTCCATAAGCGCTTCGGGGATATCTTTGGGAGCCTGGAACGTGCCGCAGGCATAAATCCCCAGCCGGCTGGTGGCCACGGGCAGGGCCGGATCCGTGACCGGATAGGCATGCCGGTTCAGCTCCAGGCCCAACCGCGCGGCCAGTTCCCGGGCCGCTGGGGCCGTCTCGAAACCGCTGGCCAACACCACCAGATTAAAATCTTCCGCCTGCTTCTTGCCCGCCGCGTCGTAATATTCGACGCGGATGTCGCCGTTGGCAGCCGGAGCCAAGGCCGGCACCCGGTAACAGATAAAACGCACCCCGTACTGGTCCCGAGCCCGCTGGTAGTACTGCTCATAATCCTTGCCCACCACCCGCATATCCATATAAAAGATGGCGGCCTCCACCTCCGGCCCCAGCCGCTCCCTGGCAATCATGGCCTCTTTAATGGCATACATGCAGCAGACGTGGGAACAATAGGTATGGCTCTTCACATCCCGGGAGCCGATGCACTGCAGCCAGGCAATTTTCCTGGGCGGCTCACCGTCCAGGGGCCGCACCAGCCGTCCCCCGGTGGGACCGGTGCCGCTGTAGAGCCGTTCATACTCCAGACTGGTAATGACATTGGGGTGCTGGCCGTAGAGATACGGCTTGAGCGGCGTGGGATCATAGACCCGGTTGCCCGGCGCCAGGATCACCGCCGCCACCGTGATTTCCCGGCTCTCGGGCTGGTCCGCCAATTTGACGGCGTTAACCGGACAGACCGGCACACAGAGGCCGCATTCCGTGCAGGCGGCCTTATCAATGGTATAAACCCGCGGGAGGGCCTGGGGAAAAGGGAGGTAGGCGGCCGGGTGCTGGTCCAGATTGGCATTATACGAACTAATGGCCCGTTCCGGACAGACCTGGGCACACAGACCACAGGCTGTACAGGCGGCCGGATCAATATAACGGGGATGGATGATCACGGTGGCCTGGAATCGCCCCGGCCCCCCGGTCACCGCCTGCACCTCCGCCTGCGGCCAGACCGTGATCCGGGGGTGGCGCCAGACCCCGACACCGCTGCGCAGGCAGCCGCTGCGGTCCTCCTCCTTGGGGGCAATGAAACACATACCACAATCATTGGTCGGGAAGGTCTTGTCTAATTGGGGCATGAGCCCGCCGATACTTTCAGCCCTTTCCACCACATAGACCGAAAGTCCGGCGCTGGCCACATCCACGGCGGCCTGCAGACCGGCAACGCCGCCCCCTACCACCAAAACCGCCCGGTTGCTCAGTGCGTTCTCGACTCCCATGTATATAAATTCCTTGAAAGCTTTTCGTCTACGCCGGCCGGCCACCGGACTGACACCAGCAACCACTCCGCTGCCGGCTCACCCTGGGCCATCGCTCCTTATAACAAATATCATAAGTGCAAAACCAAGGCACCCCGAAAAAATCGGCAAGAGAAAAAAGTGTCTCTTATCCACCAAAGATATCAAGGGGAAGGTGATGAAGCAAGGCAAGAGCAGAGACTAATACCGGCCGCCGTCAGCCTTGGCGGACCGGTTTGGCGCTGCACACAGAGGCAAGAAAATAAAGAAACGCTGACGAGCAATGAACTGGAGGCGGCATCCGGATTCGAACCGGAGAATAACGGTTTTGCAGACCGCTGCCTTACCACTTGGCTATGCCGCCCGATTTGGCAGGAAATAAAATGGAGCGGGAAACGGGATTCGAACCCGCGACTTCAACCTTGGCAAGGTTGCACTCTACCACTGAGTTATTCCCGCTCGCACCTTTCTTTATAACGAGCCCCCCTTTTCTTGTCAAGGGAAAAACTGCACCATTGATGGTGGGGGATATCTTTTTGCCATCATCTGCCCGTGGGTTATTCATCTTGAACCGGGGCCGCATGCCCGCCGAAGAGGTCCATCTGGCCCACCTCCACAGCGCCGGGTTGGCGGCGGCGGGGCCGGGCCAGGCGGGGAAAACCCACCTGATCCAGGGTCCCGGCCTCGATATTTTCCAACACTTCCTGAGCCCGGGCGATCACCGGGGCCGGCACGCCGGCCAGACGGGCTACCTGGATGCCGTAACTTTTGTTGGCTGCGCCGGGTTGCAGTCTGTGCAGGAAGACGATCCGGCCATCGGCCTCAGCCACGGTCACCTGGAGATTGCGGACCCGGGGTTTGAGGCGGCTGAGGGCCGTCAGTTCATGATAGTGGGTAGCAAACAAGGTCAGGGCCCCTTGTTGCCCCAGATCATGGAGGTGTTCAGCCACGGCCCAGGCCAGGGCCAGGCCGTCGAAGGTGCTGGTCCCGCGGCCGATCTCATCCAGGATCACTAAACTGCGGGGGGTAGCCTGATGCAGGATATTGGCGGTCTCATGCATCTCCACGAGAAAGGTGCTCTGGCCCCGGCCGATGTCGTCCACCGCGCCCACCCGGGTGAAGATACGGTCCACCAGACCGAGGCGGGCCTCAGCCGCAGGAACAAAACTACCGATCTGGGCCAACAGAACGATAAGGGCCACCTGCCGCAGAATGGTGGATTTGCCGGCCATGTTGGGGCCGGTGACGATCATGAGGGTGGCCTGATCGTCCATGGAGATATCGTTGGGCACAAAACTGCCCGGCGGCAGCAGCCGTTCAATGACCGGATGCCGGCCCTGCTTGATGGTCAGCCCCCGGGCCGTGGTCAATTCCGGACAGGTGTATTGCTGGCGGCTGGCAGTTTCCGCCAGGGCGCTGAGCACATCCAGGCCGGCCAGGGCGGCAGCCACTTTTTGCAGCCGGGGGGCCTCCTGGCCCAAACGCCGGCGCAGGTCCTGGAAGATGGTAATCTCCAATTGTTTGCGGGCTTCCTCGGCTCCCAGGAGACGGGATTCGTATTCCTTCAGTTCCGCCGTAATGAAGCGTTCGGCGTTGACCAGGGTCTGTTTACGGATAAAATAATCCGGCACTGCAGCCAGATTGGCCTTGGAAACCTCAATATAATAGCCGAAGACCTTGTTATAGCGGACTTTTAGGGAGCTGATGCCGGTCTGCTGCCGTTCCCGGGCCTCCAGGGCGGCCAGCCACTCTTTATCCTGGCGGGTCAAGGCCAGCAATTCATCCAACTCAGGATTGTAGCCGGCGCGGATGAAACCGCCGTCTTTCAGAGAAGCAGGGGGTTCGGGCACCAAAGCGGCGTCGAGAAGGTCATGGACATCAGCCAGATCATCCAGATCCGCGGCCAGGCTGGCTGCCAACGGAGGCAGGTCCGCCGGCAGCAGGCGGCCCAGGGCCGGGAGGTGGGCCACCGAGTTTTTCAGGGCCATGAGGTCCCGGGGCGTGGCCTGCTCCAGGACCAGGCGGGCCGTAAGACGCTCCAGATCACCCACGCCCTTGAGCAGTTGCCGCCATTTCTGGCGCAGGAGGCCCTGGCCGTGAAAAAAGGCTACCACTTCTAAGCGGCCCTGGATAGCTGCCAGATCTTTGAGGGGGAAGCGCAGCCAGGAAGCCAAGAGGCGGCCCCCCATGGGGGTGATGGTGGCGTCAAGGATATCCAGCAGCGAATTTTTGCGGCTGCGGCTGCGGAAGTTCTCAAAGATCTCCAGGTTGCGCAGGGTGGCCTCATCCAGCCCCAGGAAATCATCCCGGGAGTAGGGCAGGAGGCGGTTCAGGTGCCGGGGCGGGCCGCTGCGGTTGGCCTCCAGATAAGCCAGGATGGCCCCGGCGGCCATAAGACCATAGGTATAACCATTGAGCCCGAAGCCGTCCAGAAAGAGAGTGCCCAGATGCCGCTGCAGACGCTCTGTGGCCGCCTCGAAATGGAAGCTGGAGCCGTCCAAACGCTGCAGACTGGGAGCCGTGGTCAAACCGGCCAGAGCCCCGGCCAGGGCCTCGGCCGGGCAGTCCTCGGGCAGGAGGATCTCCACCGGCTGCAGCCGATGGAGCTCATCACCCAAGGTCTCCAGGTCCTTCCCCTCGGTGAGGCGGAAATCACCGGTGGATAGCTCCACGCAGGCCAGCCCCCAGACCCGGTCCCGCCAGCAGGCCGCGGCCAGGTAATTGCTCTCTTTGGCCGTCAGCTTCTCGGGGTCGACGATCATGCCCCGGGTGAGCACCCGGGTCACCTCCCGGCGCACCAAACCCTTGGCCTGGGCCGGGTCCTCCACCTGATCGCAGATAATCAGGCGATGGCCCTGCTCCAGGAGTTTGGCGATATAAACCTCGGCCGCGTGCAGGGGAAAGCCGGCCATGGGGATGGCCTCGTCGTCGGCGCGACTGCGGCTGGTGAGGGCGATATTCAAGGCCTGGGCCGCCACCTGGGCGTCCTGGAAAAAGAGCTCATAAAA